>JAFSTJ010000333.1 GCA_017450525.1 Victivallales bacterium
GATGGTGGAAAAGTTCTTCAAGGATATTTACTTGAGTTCACAAAGACTCTCTGACAACAACAATGCGCCTATTCCTGGCAGTTTTGATGAGGTGATGCTGGATAAGAATAACCATTTGACAACAGCGATTGAGAATCGAAAGCTAGACAATGACTTATACAAGGATTTTACTGATATTTACGGGAATGGAGAAGACGCGAAATCATGTGGTATTCCCTTGTTTGTTTTCAATTATCTAGATTATAAAATATGGGAAAAGTATGTTCTGGAACTCCGTGGCAAAGAACTGAAAGTAGATAATCAATACAGAAGGGCCTTCTATGAATCCCTTGGGTGCTCGGATTTTGGACTGGAACTTTTCCAAAAGTTTTATTTTTCGCGCACGCGCAAGAGTCTTGAGCATTTTTTCCCGCAGCATCAGGCAACGGGCGAAGATGGAAGACCAGGTGAAATACAGATTAATTGCCTTGGCAATTATGCCATGATTGGCAGTGACGCTAATAGTTCTGGATCGGATTGGTTTCCCATCAGCAAATTGCATCATTACCGAGACGACTCTGGAAAGATAAGCATGGTCAGTGTTGCTTCGCTTAAAATGATGATTATGATGCAGATCTGCAGAGATAATGAGAACCAGAGAACGCAAAACACGGAATGGTTGTTTGAGGATATACAGGCACATCAGGCGAAAATGTTGAATCTACTATTTCCTCAAGCCAGTTCTTCAAGTCAACTGGCCGGAAAGAGTGACGGGCATTAATTGAAGCCTTTGAGCTTTTGCCTCGACAATGCTTTGATTATGCCTTGATGTGAACAGTCAGGAACAATATGCTCCAATTGGATAAAACATGCCTGTCAACAAGAAATCGCAGATACGCATAGCCTGCCTCCTTCGCTTGATGAAAGAGGAAAGGTATCCAAATTATCCAATGATGCTCAAGGAACTGAGCAGGCTGGATGAGGCGGGCGTGTACAAACTCTCACAGAAGACCATCCAGCGGGATGTGAAATATCTTGTGGAGGAACTGCACGCACCCATCCTATACGACACAGAGCGCAAGGGATACTATCTGACCGACAGGTCATGGAGCGGTGTTCCCGTCACGGAGGAAGTCGAGATGGATGCTGCTGTTTACGGAGCGCATCTAGCTGAAGCACTTCTTCCCCCGTCGCGCATAGCCAACGAAATACGCAAGGGCACAGATGCGCTCTGGAGCAGGAACAACGGCACGTCGGAGGAGTTCGCCGCCCTCAATTCCCTGGTCGCGCGTGGTTCATCACAGATAGTTTCTCCAGAGGTATTCCAGACCGTGTTCGAAGCATGGCGCTTGCAGGCTCCCATTGCAGTCAAATATCGCCGTGTCGGAGGTGGACATGTCTTGCGGATGACAGTCGAACCGCATGTATTGACGCTCTTCGACAATGTCTGGTACATCAAGGGGCATCTGCGAAAGACAGACAAAACAGCCGCCAGCGACAAGCCCTCAATCACGCTCGCCCTTCATCGGGTGATCGGCGCATTGCGCATAGACGGGCATTTCCAGACAGACACAAAGATGGTTGACGCGGTCAACAATGGCAGACTTTTTGATTTGCCACGCCTTGATTGCGTCAAGATCATCCTCCGCGAATCATCGGTCACCTGGAGCGTTGAGACATTTCCCAACGCCAAGCTGGAAAAGACCAAGGACGGAATGGTTCTTGTCATTAAGGACATTGAGGAATACAGAGTGCTCAACTTCGTGATGACCTCTGGAGGAAAAGCCTCTGTCCAATCTCCCAAATGGCTTCGAGAGAAGATCAACGGATATGCCCTGGCTGTGGCCCAAGCCAATAAAAATGAGGAAAAAGAATAGAAAATCAATGCCATGGACGCAAAATGTCCATAATCGTGTTGTA
>JAFSTJ010000334.1 GCA_017450525.1 Victivallales bacterium
CGCATTGCGGATGCCTTCAAGTGCCTTGCCTTCGTACAGATGTATGGTATCCCGTCCCATTCAGCCCATCACGTCCTGTTCAGATGCCCAGCACCTTTGCCATTTCTGCGTAGTTGTCTTCAGGAGAGCGGTCTGTGCTGACGGTGCGCTTGAGTTGTCCCTTTGCCTCGTAGTATGATACCAGCGGGGCTGTTTGCTCTTCATAGACCTTGAGGCGGTTTGTGGCGGTTTCCACGCTGTCGTCGCTGCGCTGGTAGAGTTTTGCGCCGCACTTGTCGCAGATGCCTTCCACCTTTGGTTTCTGTGAAATCACGTTGTAGATTGCTCCGCAGTCCTTGTTGGAGCACATTCTGCGGCTTGTGAGGCGTCCCATGAGCATTTTGGCATCTGCCTCGATTAGCACGACTGCCGCCATGGTGTCATTTCCGTCCTTGAGTATCTTGTCCAGCATGTCGGCCTGTGGCACAGTGCGCGGGAATCCGTCCAGGAGGCATCCATGTTCCTTGATGTCTGCCTTTGCGATTCTGTTCTTCACCAGTTCCGCCACGATTTCATCGGAGACAAGTGCGCCGCTGGCGATCACGTCCTTGACCTTTGCGCCAAGGGCGGTGCCTGCTGCCATTTCATCCCTGAGCAGCTGTCCTGTGGAAACGTGTATGACGCCTGTCCTTTCGCAGAAGATGTCCCCCATCGTGCCTTTTCCCGCTCCTGGAGGTCCTATGAAAATGTATATGTTGGCCATGGCTTCAACCTTTTAGTTTTCCTTTCCCTGGGTTATGATGACTTTGCCTTCCGCGACTTCCAGCAACGCTATGTCCAGCCAGTCCATTGGCTCAGTTGTCTGCGGGTGCACCAGTTGTTTGGCTCCTTTTGCAAGCTGCTCGGCCCTGCGTGAAACGCCGTTGATGAAAAGGCGCACGTCCTTGACTTGTGCCCTTGCTCTGGCAAGATATTCTTCGTTCATTTAATTCTACTCCCTAAAGTATAATGAACCATTTGAAAACAAAATTGCTGAAATATAACGCAATGTACACTTTTGTCAATCGCGAATGTGCAATTTTCCTGACAAAAATGAGCGAATTATTTGTGCGAACATCTGGCCGCGCATACGAGTATCATTTGGGTGGGGGGATTTCCCTATTACATTAGTTTTATGGCATATTTGGGTTTTACTGCGTGGACAATGCAGTAAAGAAAGCTATATTGCTACGTCTTTAACCTTAATTGGGTACATAAAAGCAAGGAGATTTGTCTATGAAGATTAGCATGATGAGCCTCATCATGGGCGAGATGAAGGCGAAGGACATTGTGTCCCTGGCCGCAGAATGCGATATGAAAGGTGTTGATTGGATAACTCTGCATGGCGAGAAACCAGAAGACTTGCGCAAATACACTTTGGATGCAGGGCTTGCTATCGTGGGATATACTCCAATTAAGGACAAATTCGTCAATGGAGAGGAAGGCTGGCTTGATCAGTTCAAGGAAAGTGTGGACGAGGCTACGCGCCTGGGCGCAAAATTGATGATGGTGCCTCCATTTCCATTGAAGAACCAGACATCCCTGGCTGATGGTCGCAAGAAGTGGATAGGCTATTTCCAGGCAGCGCTTCCAATTGCCCAGGAGGCAGGCATTACTTTGACGGCGGAAAGCACTGGCTATGACATCAGCCCCATCACCACCGCAGATGAAATGCTGGAGCTTTTGACGCAGGTGCCAGGTCTGAAGCTCACATTTGACAATGGCAACATCGCCACTGCGGACGACCAGGTCAGCGCATTCCACAAGCTGAAGCCATACATAGCACATTTCCATCTCAAGGATTGGAAGATTTTCGACCAGCCCAACGAAAACACCACGCCAAAGCGCTGCGGCAAGCATTTCATGGACATCCCAGTAGGCGAGGGTGACCTGGGGCTGGAAAACTATTGGAAGACGGTTGTCGCACCTGAATACGATGGCTTTGTAAATCTGGAATTCCTTGTGCCAACGCCAAATGATACGATGTCAGACGTGGTGCGCAGGGTGATCAAGCGCCTCCGCACTTGGTAATGAATAGCGGAGCTTTTTGCTTTGCGCACCTGATGGCCTATGGTGTGTCGAAAAGCGACAGGAAAAGCATTAATAAAATTATAGGTAAAAAGAAATGAGTGAAGAACAACAGGGCTGCAATCACGATTGCGAGCATTGTGCAAACAAGACTGAGACATGCGAGGCGGATTTGCGCTTTGCCGAGGAACAGAAGCTGATAAAGCACAAGATAGTCGTACTTTCAGGAAAAGGCGGTGTGGGAAAGAGCACCATGGCGGTGAATCTGGCATACGGATTGGCCGCCCGCGGCTTCAAGGTGGGGCTTGTGGATGTGGATTTGCATGGACCCAGCATTCCAACTATGCTTGGCATTAAGGACAGCACAGTCTATGCCAGGGACGAGAGGCTGCTCCCCGTGGAGTGCGATGGCATTGATGTGATGTCGGTGGAATTCTTCCTTCCTGACAAGGACGCGGCTGTGGTATGGCGCGGCCCTATGAAATACAGTGCAATCAAGCAATTTCTTCAGGAAACCTACTGGGGTGAATTGGACTATCTGGTGGTGGATTGCCCGCCTGGAACAGGTGACGAGCCATTGGGCGTGTGCCAGATGCTACAGGGCGAAAAGCATGCGCTGGTTGTGACCACGCCACAGGAAGTATCCGCCGCCGATGTGCGCAAGTCCCTGGATTTCTGCAGGCTGCTGCCATTGCCAGTGCTGGGCGTTGTGGAGAACATGAGCGGCTTTGTCTGCCCTCATTGCGGAGAAGTGACCTATATCTTCAAGCAGGGCGGCGGTGAAAAGCTTGCCGAGAAGGCAAAGGTTCCTTTCCTGGCTAAGATACCAATTGAGCCAGGCGTGGGAGCGTCCAGCGATGAAGGCAAGCCCTTTATGAAGGCAATACCTGGTTCAGTGGCGGCAAAGGCATTCGCCGCAGTGGTTGATGCCGCCGCTAAACTGTAATTTTATATTTTCTGCAAATCACACAAATGAGCAAGCCATTGACATTAATTGAAAAGATAATTCGCTCGCACTTGGTTGAAGGAGAATGCGAGGCTGGGAAGGAAGTCAAAATACGCATAGACCAGACATTGTGCCAGGACGCAACTGGTACCATGGCGTTTCTGGAACTGGAGGCAATGGGGGTGGACAGGGTGAAGACCGAGTTGTCGGTCCAGTACATCGACCACAATACATTGCAGATCGGTCCAGAGAATCCCAATGACCACATCTACTTGCAGAGCGTTTGCTCTGCCAAGGGCGTGCATTTCTCACGTCCAGGCAATGGCATTTGCCATCAGGTGCATCTGGAGCGTTTTGGCGTGCCAGGGAAGACATTGCTGGGCTCTGATTCACATACGCCTACTGGTGGCGGCATAAGCATGCTGGCGATGGGAGCAGGCGGGCTTGACGTGGCGATGGCGATGGCTGGTGTTCCCTTCAAACTGACGTATCCCCGTGTGGTTGGCATTCGCCTGACAGGCAAGTTGCAGCCATGGGTGTCAGCCAAGGACGTGATATTGAAGGTGCTGTCCATACTTGGCAGCCAGGGCAATGTGGGTACTGCAGCCGAATATTTCGGGCCTGGCGTCGCCACATTGAGCGTTCCAGAACGTGCCACCATAACCAACATGGGTGCGGAACTGGGCGTAACCAGTTCCATATTCCCCTCCGATGAGGCAACAAAGGCATTTTTGGATGCGGAAGGGCGCGGTGACTGCTGGCAGCCTCTAGCTGCAGATGAAGGTGCGGTATATTCCCGCATAATTGATATAGATTTGAGCAAGCTGGAGCCATTGGCTGCATGCCCCTCCAATCCTGGAAATGTGAAGCCAGTTGCGGAGATAGCGGGGTTGCCTGTATCCCAGGTGCTGATCGGCTCCTGCACAAACAGCTCCCTCAAGGACATGCGCATGGTGGCGAAGGTCTTGGCTGGCAGGCATGTCAGCGACAAGTTGTCATTGGGCATTGCGCCTGGCAGCCGCCAGGTGTTGCGCATGCTGGGCGAAGAAGGCTCTCTTGCTGAAATGGTTGGCGCTGGATGCCGTATACTGGAAAGCGCCTGCGGCCCCTGCATTGGACAGGGCTTCAGCCCAGCCAGCGGTACCATCAGCGTGCGTACCTTCAACCGCAATTTCCTGAACCGCACTGGTACCAAGAACGACCAGTGCTATCTTGTGAGCCCCGAAACAGCTGTTGCCACTGCGTTGACTGGAAAACTGACTGATCCCAGGACGCTTGGTATTGAATATCCCAAGTGGGAAATGCCTGAGCATTTTGTGATAGACGATGCCATGGTGTTGCCTCCGGCAAAGGAGCCAGGCGAGATTATCCGCCTTGAAACCATAGGCGAGCCGCCTGTATGCACTCCATTGCCTGATAGGCTGGAGGCTGAAGTGCTGCTGAAGACTGGGGACAAGATTACCACAGACCATATCATGCCTGCTGGCGCTTATCTCAAGTACCGCAGCAATATACCGCGCTATTCACGCTTTGTGTTCGAGTGCTTCAACGAGGCTGGTAAACCCAGCTTTGCAGAACGCGCCGAGGCTGTCAAGGCCAAGGGGCTTGCTGGCGCAGTTGTCGGTGGGCTCAGTTTTGGGCAGGGGTCCAGCCGCGAGCATGCGGCGATATGCCCAATGTATCTTGGCGTGCGCTTGCTAGTCGCCCGCAGCATCGAGCGCATTCTCTATGCCAACTACATCAACTTCGGCATCCTGCCATTGCTGTTCAAAGACGAGGCGGACTTGGACAAGATTACGGAAGGAACCCGCATTGTCATAGATAATCTGCGCGAAAAACTCCAACCTGGCGGAACCTTGACGGCGAAACTTGTGCAGAAAGATGGTACTGAAAGCGAGATTTCCTTGGCAAACACCCTCTCCAAAGAGGATAAGGAGACGGTTTTGAAAGGAGGTCGCCTTGTCCTGTAGTGCATATTCCGTAAAAAGTGTATTTTCGCTTTGTGGAGGAAATCCATCATGCTGAAGTACACATTCTTGCAGCCATTGGGAGAAGGCGGCATTTCTGTGCTGGAACTAGTATCGCTAGAGGATGGAAGGACTGCTGTACTGCGCAAGTTGCGCCCTCTGCAATTTTTCAAAATAGGCAGCCAGATCATGTTCCGCAGGGGAATTCGCATCCGTGCGTCCCTGCCGCAGAACGATGGCATCGTTGCATCATATTCCACTGGTTATGCGGGGCTTTGTCCTGCGGAACTGATAGAATATGTCCCTGGTGACAACCTCAGAATACTGCATAACAAGAAAAGCGCGGTGTTGCGGGAAAACATATACACGATACTGCGTTCGGCAGCAAAGGCACTGGCTTTCGTGCATAGTTGCGGATTGCAGCATCTGGATGTGAAACCAGAGAATTTTCTTCTTAAATCGGGCGGCGAAACACATGTCAAACTCACGGATTTTGACCTGACATTGCCAGCTGAGGAAACTGGAAGGAGAAAGCAGTCAGGCACGCCTGCTTACATGGCTCCTGAACAGCTCTATGGCAAATGCTCCAGCCAGGCAAGCGATGTATTCTCGTTTTGCGTGATGTGCTACTATCTGATTTCTGGGCATCCTCCCTTTGTGGGGAGTACGCAAAAATCCTCCCTGAAAAGGCAGGCCAGCGAACGGGTGCTGGCAACTCCGCTAGGTGACATGGTTTCAAATGTTCCTCGACAATGGGAGGATGCCATAATGAAGGGGTTGGAGAAACGCCCTGAAGCCCGCATTCAAAATATGGTCGCCTGGCTTAAGATACTGGGCGATGAAACGAATATCTGAGGCAATCGTTGAAAATGGGAAAGAATGTGTTATATACCAACGCTGAACTACGCAGCCTCATCATCCCCCTGTTCTTTTCAACGCTGTTGTTCATGTCCGTGGGCGCAGCAGATTCAATGATGGTGGCCTCGCTGGGTGCGGAAAGCGTATCTGGCGTGGCGTTGGTGGACATGATCAACATTCTTTTGGGCGGCATGCTGGCAGCCCTGTCCACTGGCGGTGCCGTGGTAGCCTCGCAATATATCGGGGCAGGTCGCCCCAAGGATGGAAATGACAGCGCAAAGCAATTGCTTTTCATATCCGAGTTGTTTTCAATTACGCTGTCTTTGTTGTGTATTTTCTGCAAGCGTTTTATCTTGCATTTGTTTTTCGGCAATATTCCTGAAGGAGTGGAGGCCGAGGCCATGCGGTATTTCCGAGTGACGTCATATATGTTCCCCTTCATGGGCATAAGTTTTGCGGCTGCGGCCATATTGCGTTCCATAGACAGGGCTAAGAGTACTCTGATTTCCTCCATAATCGTGAATATCATCAACATAGTCGGCAACTATCTATGCATATTCGTGTTTAAATGGGGTGTGACAGGCGCGGCGATTTCCACGTTCCTGTCCCGTATCGCTGCGTGCGTGTATTTGTTTGCGGTCTTGAGTGACCGCGGCAACAAGATATATGTTTCGCTGCATGAGCATTTCAGTGTGAATCTTGCCAAGATAAAGAAGATATTGTTCATCGGTATTCCCAGCGGCTTTGAGACTGGTATTTTCACTCTTGGGCGTCTTCTGGTGATTGGCATTGTGACAAAGTTCGGCACGCAGGAGCTGGCGGCTAATTCAGTTGCCAACTCCATTTCAGGCATTGGCTGCATAATGGGAAACACATTCTGCCTGGCGATGATACCTGTCATCGGCAGGGCTGTGGGTACTGGAAACATAGACACCATCCGCGCGTATGTATGGAAAATGAGCAAATGGGCCTGGAGCTCATACGCCATCTGGAATGTGGGCGTGTATGCGCTTCTGCCATTCATCCTTGGCTTTTATACCAAACTGACACCAGAGACCAAGCACCTTGTCATGGTGCTGTGCAGCATACATTTGCTGTGTGGCATACTGGGGTGGTCATTGTCCTTCACATTCCCCTGCGCATTGCGCGCCATGAATGATGTAAAGTTCACAATGAGCGTGTCTGTGGCCTCTATGATTATAGTGAGAATTGGTCTGGCGTACTACTTTGGTCAGTATCTTGGCTGGGGTGCCATTGGTACCTGGGTTGCCATGGTTTGCGACTGGGTTGTGAGAATAAGCTTCTTCCTAGGACGATACCGTTCAGGCGCCTGGCAGAAATATGCCTTGTCTGCATTGAAGTGAGGTGGCTTATGCGTAGTGCAAAATGCTTTTTGCCACTTTTTTTCCTGTTTCTTGTCTGCCTTCAGGGATACGCATATCCCGCCAAGGGCAAGCTGACAAGGAAGGAACAGACCTTGGAGGACAAGGCCAAGAAATGGGATATTGACATATCCCAGAAGTTCAAGAGCGATGCAGTCACGGGAAAGCCTGTCACGGGCTTGTTCCTGGCAAAGGATTTGCTCCGTTTCTTCGAGTGCCTGGAGTATTTGCCCGAGAACTTTGTGAAGCGCTCAGGCATCAACAAGGTCGTGATACTTGATGATTTGAAATTGCGGAATGTGCCTGCAGGTGGCGTGGCATCGGGCAATGTGATGGTGTTGAGGAAAGGCTTCCAGAAGCATGTATTCTACCATGAACTTTTCCACATATTCGATGATACTGTGCACACCAACAAGCAGTGGTGCAATCTGAATCCAAAGGACTTTGTCTATAAAGGCAGCGACTTCTACGATGTTGATTTGAAGAAGCGTGATGCAAAGAAGGTGGAAAAGAATTCCTGGCTCCACAAGATGATGCCTCACTTTGTCAGCGAATATGCCATGAGCTTCGAGCATGAGGATCGTGCCGAGGTATTTGCCTCCATGGTAGTTGAGGGCAAGGACTTCAGAAAACGTACTGGAAAAAGTTCTGTCATGCGCAAGAAAATGAACATGATCATGGATATGACTGAAAGCAAAAGGCTTCTGGGACGTGATTTCTGGAAGAAACGTCTCAATGGCAAGCCTCTGGAATAGCAATTAAAGGGGAATGAAATGAAGTACTGGAAGTTGAATCTGGCGATGTTGTGGCTTTCGCAGCTGCTGATAATGGCAGGCTTTGATGCGATGATACCGTTCATCCAACTTTTCATAAAGGATGGACTGGGCGTAAGCGATCCTGCCGCCTTGATGATGTATGTGTCAATGTTCAATTTCTGGGGGTCCATGGGATATGCCATATTCAATCCCATCTGGGGCTTTTTAGCGGACAAGTTTGGCGTAAAGCCCATGCTGCTAAGGGGTACCTTTGTAACTGCGTTCCTATTCCCGATGATGGCGTATGTAAAGTCTCCTTGGATGCTGATCTTCCTCCGCTTTGTCAGTTCCAGTTGTGCAGGAACCACGGCGGCCTCCCAGATGATGATCGCCAGGACTACGCCTGACGAGCACCAGGGCTTCGCCCAGGGACTGCTGTCCACCGCCATCTGGGGCGGCGCCATGCTTGGCAATATGGTGGGAGGCCTCATCATACACTACTACCGTTATACTTGTGCCTTCTGGATTTGCGGTATAATGTATTTCCTGGCAGGCATATCCATTCTCTTTACAAAGGACATCCCCAGGAAGGCGGCGGCTCCTGCGGCAGTCACCATCAAGCCCAAGAGGCGTTTCAGCCTTCTTCCCGACTTCAGCCGCGCCATTTGGATTGTGCTGATGCTGTTCCTGGTAATGGGTGCAGTCCGCAACATAGAAAAGCCATTCATCGCATTGCGCGTTGAGGAATTGACATCGAAGGAGACAGCCGCATTATGGACTGGCATGATCAGCGCCATTGTCTGCGTCGGCGCAATCATTTCTGGCGCAGTTGGAGGACACCTGGCAGACCGCTTCCACCCAAAGA
>JAFSTJ010000335.1 GCA_017450525.1 Victivallales bacterium
CCCTTCTCCCTGAGTTTGTCTATTATGGAGAACAGCAGTTCCGCCTCCTGGTTGGAAAGTGAACTTGTTGGCTCGTCCATGACCACGATTCTTGCGTTTCTGTTAAGTGCCTTCAGAAGTTCCACCAATTGCGCATCACCTATGCCAAGGTCACGCACCTTGCAGTCGCAATAATATTCGCTGGAGAAGTTGCGGAAAAAACCATACTTTTCCAATAGTTGGATTGTCATCTCCCGTAATTTGACATCATCCAGAATGAAGCCCATTTTCTTTGGCTCCTGCCCCAGAAATATGTTCTCCGCCACCGTCAGGTCGGGTGCCAAGTCCAGTTCCTGGTAGATCATGGCAATGCCACTGGCAATGGCGTCGCCTGGACGCCTAGGCGCGTAAACCTGACCATCAAGTAGCATCTCACCAGCATCCGCAGGATACAGGCCAGACAATATCTTCATCAACGTGGACTTGCCAGCACCATTCTCGCCACATATCGCATGGACAGTTCCCTTGCGCAATTGAAAAGACACGTCGCGCAGCACATTCACAGTCCCGAAGGACTTGGAGACATTGCGCATTTCAAGTACAAAATCGCCCATAGTCAAATGCCTCCAATGGGAATCAAAGCCCCAATGCGCTGGGGAAGCGCTTCTTCATCTCATCCAGGTTCTTGGCATCCACAATCATGCTGGGCACATTGTTGTTGCGCTCCAGTTTGCCTCCATTCAGCATCTGCAATGCCAGTTCCACGCCACGATATCCAATTTCATAAGGATTCTGGACTATCAGCGCCTCTACCTCGCCGCGCTCTATGCCCTCAAGAAGCACAGGATCCGAATCAAAGCCAACATACTTGATCTTACCGCAGCGTCCGCTGGTCTGCAATGCCTTGTATGCCCCAACCGAGGCAGGATGATTCACAGCAAACATGCCATCCACATTTCCAATCTTGGTCAACATGTCAGTTGTCTTCTGGCGTGCATCCTCCACTGTGCCCAGCGTATATTGCTCCGCCACCAGCTTCATCTCGGGGAATTCCGCCTTCAATGTCTCCTTGAAGCCACGGGCACGCTCCTCGGTGGAGGCGGAATTCTGCACGAAATGCGTCAGTATTATGGTGCCACGGCCATTCAGCACCGCGCCAAGACGGCGTGCCGCATCCGCGCCGCCGCGGTAATTATCCGTCCCCGCAAAAGCGTCATATTTTTCCGAATTGACAGGAGAATCAATGATTATGCAGGGGATGCCCTTCTCCTTGATTTTGTCCACGGAACGTGCCAGGGCATTGAAGTCGTTGGGGCCAAGCACCACGGCGTCCACATTCTTGACCAGCATATCGTCCACCGCCTGTATCTGCTTTTCACGGTCGGTTTCCATTTCCGGGCCAGTCCACACCATGTCCGCATTTCCTTTTTCAGCGGCAGCCTGCGCCCCCAAGCGTACCGTGTCCCACCACATGTTGGCAGTGCCTTTCGGGATGACCGCCAGCATCTTCCGCTGCTGTTGCTTCACACGGCTGTGCCTGATTTTCTTTACAACGCCCGACACAAACAGCACCGCTGACAAAGCCAGGATTACAACGACTAGTATGTTGCTCTTCTTCATTGTTGCTCAAATATTTGACTGTTAGTAACTTATCCAACACTCTCCTTAAAGGTCAGGATATTTTATTTATCCACAGATTATCACTGATTATC
>JAFSTJ010000336.1 GCA_017450525.1 Victivallales bacterium
ACCTGTGGAAGCCATCGGACATGCCCACATGCGACTGGCTGCTCATCACCCACGACCATTGGGACCACCTTGACTACCTAGTCGTGAAGGAACTCAAGCAATCCATTTCGCGTGTCCTATTGCCGCTTGGCGTGGGCGAGCATTTCGAGCGTTGGGGATATGAGGGGACGATGCTCACGGAACTGGACTGGCATGAGAGCGCAGACTTGGGCGACGGCTTCACCCTCTACTGTCTGCCCGCGCGGCACTTCTCCGGGCGTGGCCTGCGACGCAACAAGGTTCTTTGGGCTTCCTTCCTGCTGAAGACGCCATCTGGACGGCAGATCTACATCGGCGGCGACAGCGGATACGGCCCGCATTTCAGGGAAATCGGGCAGAAGTTCCCTGGCATAGACCTCGCTATTCTGGAGAATGGCCAGTACAACGCCGACTGGGCGCAGATTCACACGTTGCCTGTCGAATTGCCGCAGGTCTGCCGCGACCTTGGCGCGAAGGAGGTCATCACTGTCCATCATTCCAAATACACGCTCTCTAAGCATCCGTGGGACGAGCCGCGCCGCAACGAGGACGCGGTGGAGGTGGCTGGCGTCAAGGTCCGCCGCCTTGTCATGGGAAGACCTGAGTTCATTCTGAAATAGCGTATATGTCAACTTCTGTCCAGTCCTGTGTAGTGTTGTCAATGGAATTCAACCTTTCTTTATGGTATATTATAGGAAATGACAACAAACGGAGGAAAAGACAATGCTCATCCAAATGCTGAAGGCCAAATTGCACAGGGCAGTCCTGACCCAGTGCGAACTGAACTATACGGGAAGCATCTCCATTGACAGGGATTTGCTTGACATGGCGGGGATTCTCCCCTTCGAGAAAGTGCTGGTGGTCAACCAGAGCAACGGAAGCCGTCTGGAGACATACGCCATAGAGGCGGAGCGCGGGTCGCGGATGTTCTGCCTGAACGGGGCTGCCGCCCGCCTGGGCGAGCCAGGTGATTTGGTGACAGTCATGAGCTTCATCCAGATGACGCCCGAGGAGGCGCACTCGTGGAAGCCCAAGGCAATCCTGCTCTCCGACAATAACTCAAAGGCGGAAATCATTTGACGCTTTGCGAAAGATTTATAGGGATGGGCAAGCAGGCTTTTTCCCGTCATTCTCTCGCAAAGGAGCCAGTTATTCAGAGAGAATGAAGTCAATGGAATACCCCTGCCGTTGGAAATCAATAAGAAGAGAATATATTTTGCTGATAAATATTAGCAGGATTTATGCTTAATAGCATAGAAAAAAATAGCCTGAAATCTCGGAACCCTGACCAGACATTTTCAGCAAGCCCTCAAGTCCACCATCGGCCTTGAGGGCTTCGTGTTTCTACCATAACCAGCCGTAAACAAGACACTTAGGCGCGATTCTCTGTTTCGTTTTTCCCGCCCCCAAGAGAAGCCAAATTCGGCTCTTTTCATGAGAATTATCCGTCCGAGGGGCGCTATATTCTCTAAAGGTAGGGCTAGTCCTACCCCCTCCGCCTCCGCTGATGCTACGGCGGGACAAGGGAGTGCAGTGACGATGGGTATAGAATGAGAGAGATAGGGTGTTTTCTCGGAAGAACAATTATAAGCAAATCTCCTTGGAAGAAAATTCAATATTTACTCGACATCATCCCCTATATATGCCCATTTAAATCCCCCTGCCTGTTTTCGTTCCTTAATCAGACATTTTCGTATACTCATAATTCCTGTGCATCGAATTGCTTCGGCAAGTGTTGGAAATTGTGCAATGAATTTCCCATCCATATCATACTGACAAACAACTCGTGAATCTTTTCTTGTCCTATTTACGCGCTTTTTCCACCCCTGTCCCGGAACAAACCACGTACATTCTTTCATCCAACCTCTTAGTCGTCCAGCTTGTGCCGCGCCTTGGTTACCTTGATAGAATTCCTTGATTGATTTATACTTTCGTGCTTCTGCCAGAAAATCATCATGCGTCCACGTGTTATGGTGTACAATATCAAACCATGTATATTCGTCCAGCCAATGCTTTAACAACGCTGCTTGATATGCACTTGGTGCCCCATTTTGAAAATCACCTCGACTTTTGTATTTCAGCGCCTCACGTTTACATGCTGCCTTGCCCCATTTTACATGCATTCCTCCAACAGATCCTATCATTCGTCCAGTTTTTGCTCGATTAAGCAAAACGAATCCGTTTGCTTTGTGTTCGCTAAGGAGCTCATCTTCGCGTGTCCGGGCCTCAATTTGCGTAAGATTACCCTCTAGTATCTCCATCTTTGGAATAGGTATACCATTTTCTTGAGAAAAATCAAAAACAGATGAATCTCCTATTCTGTGCCTCCTATCTCTTATTGTAGGTCTCATTGTCAATCCAATATATACATATTTGACAGCTTCTTGCTCAAAAACATAACGGTAAATACAATATATTCTTCCATTTTCAAGATTTATAGCGCAATCTTCAAACCAATTAAATGTTGGCAATAATCCCCTTTTTGCAGCGGCATGATACGCACCTGGCAATTTGCGCATGAAATCTAGTTTACGTTTAAATTTGCGTGCTTCAAAAATAATTTTCTCACTAGTCCATTTTCGAGGATCTTTTCGACCATCAACAAACCATGTATAATCTTTCATCCATCCATTCTTCAGGGCAACATTGCGTGCTGAGCCATTGACCCGTCTGAATTCTGCCTTGGTTCGACATTTGCGCGCAATCTCTAAGCATTTTTCATATGTATACTGTTTTATAGACATGCTATCTAACAACAAACAATGTTAAAAACTTTATCATAATCTCTTTTTTATTTTTGTAATTTCCACCGCCTTGCGAGCGCACGTTCCAATGGGTGAAATGTCCTTGTTTGTGGAAGCTGAAACAAGTTGAATTACCATAGCGGCGGTCCAATCACTCACGTCGTTTGTAGATCACGATTTCAGGGTCTAAGCCATTGCAACCGTATTCGCAGACAAGCAAATGTGTCTCGTCTGCCGTCAGACCAAAACATCTGCCACTGCCGTCTGCCTTTTCAAACTGGTTGCCGAGATAGATGCGGTTGTCATCCCAGAACTTGACCTTACAGCCATTGTGCATAGCGTATTCCATGTTGATGTAGAATCCAGGGAGGGCATTCAGGCTCGTGACCTGCGGCATGCCAGGAATGCGCAGTGCGTTGAATTCACTTATGAGACGGGCCTTCAGCTCGCATTGCCTTTCGCATGTATCGCACGTCTCCTGGGGGCGGCTCTTGCAGCATTCGGCCAAAACGCATGATCCGCCGTGTGGATGCCCCGTCGTTGCCAAACACCCCTGGCACTTGTCCTTCCAACTGCAGCTTGTGCAGTCTATTCCGCAAAGAGTCTGGGACGAATTCTTGTGAATGATTGGAATGCAAATCCCGCATTCATAATTGGCGTCCTTCGGATTCCCAGCAGAATAGCATTCAATGTCAAATCCGAGGCTCTGGTATTGGTCCGCATGCTCCTTCAGCCATGTTTGATGGACAAATGTATTGAGTTCTTGGAGGGATTTCGGAAGAGGACCGCGGTTTCTGAACTCGAGCCAGTCTGATTCTGGAATAGTGATCAGTTTCATATTTTCCGGAACAAATCCGCCCTTGTATTCCCCGCAGATCATATAATCAAAGGCCTGCTGCCCGTCGAGCACCTGGCAAATCGCATATTCGCCTATGCGATTGTCAAGGACCGCTTGTTCTTCAGGCGATTCGGCTTTCATCGTCTTGAATAAATGCTCGTATCGCACTGAATATTCTTCTTGCCAGAATTTCGGGCATTTCTCGTAGCCTTCGCCGAAACAAAATTGCTGGGAAAAGCCAATGACCGTAAATGCCGTATGATGAACAATCTTGGGAGTTTCCATAAATTCTATCCTCTTTATAGAACAAGCACTTATTTAACAACTATTCGAATCATTGATGCGTATTCGATTTGTAGTGGCTATGATTCTGGCCATACTGACTGACGAAATCCAGAATCTGCTTATGCTCGTACACTTAAATTTATTGTTAACAATCATTTGTCAAATAGATATTAGTCAAAAAGCCATTATTACTATCGCCCATAGTTCGGATTTCCTGCTCTCAAGAGAAGGCAACTTCGGCTTCGTCCGAATCGCGAAAACGCCCGAAATTCTTCTCTCGCCAACTGTTAATATGCCGTAAATAAGACAGTTAGCCGTAGGTCGCGAAAATCGCCTTTTTTTTCGTCAATGGCAATTAAACCTGTTCAATGTGCCTCGAACCCCGTTCCTATATCCGAGAAAAACGGCGGTTTGAAACAGGGACGAATAAGGCCGCCGGACTTCTCCGCCCAGCGGCCTTGTGTTCTTTCCCGATGGGGCGCTAGTTCTCTCCGAGGAGCATCGCCTCCTGCTCGCTCCAGAGGTCGGGGAGCTTCCTCTTGAGCGTCGCCAGCGTCAGGTTTTTCGGGTAGTCCCCCCTGATGACTGCGTGGATGATCTTCGGCGAGATCTGCACCATCCCGATGATGTTCGCGACGTAGCTCTGGTCCCGCCCGATCTTCGCTGCCAGCGCCTTCGCGCTGGATATCCGCCCCTCGTCGATGAGCCTCTGCCAGCGGCGCGCCCTGGCGAACGCGAACAGCATTGCCTCGCGCTGGGTGTCGCCGACCGGCTCGTCCCCGTCGGGAGTGATGATGCGCCTTCCGCTGCCCCGCCTGGTGATGACGAATGGTATCGTGATTATTATGTTGCCGTCCGGCAATGTCTCAATCCTTTGACGCTGCATTTCACACCTCCTGGATCAGCGGGGCGAAGCCCGCCGTGTTTAGCGTTATCTCTATCTTGTCCTCATGGACGACGGCCTCCTTCACGATGCTCGCCAGGAGCCGCTGCCTCTCGCCGTTCCCGATGCCGTCCCAGACCCTGTCGCCAAGCTCCTGCGCCACGTCGGTCGGCGTGAGGCCGGTGAGCCGCGACACCGAGGCGACGATTTCAGGCAGGGCGAGCGCGGCCCTTACGTTCCGGAATACCATCTCCTCCACCATGCCCGCCGCCAGATGCCCGATGGGGCATTCGCTGCGCTCCGCCTGCGACCTCGCGTGGCGGTGGCAGGTGTAGTAGAGGTACTTCTTTTTGTTGCGCACCGTGTACATGGGCATCATCGCCGTGCCGCAGTGCCCGCACCGCAGGATGCCCTTGAGCGGCGCTGTCTGAAAGCGCATTCCATTACGCAAAAATCCCCGGCCATCGGTTTGATTCCGACGGTCGGGGATTTCAATTTTTCAATCGGGAGAGAATATGTTGTTTTATGATGCCGCAGGCAATGCGCAATGGATGAATCGCTGAATGGAGATACATTCTCTCGCAAAGGAGCCAGTTATTCAGAGAGAATGAAGTCAATGGAATACCCCCGCCGTTGGAAATCAATAAGAAGAGAATATATTTTACTGATAAATATTAGCAGGATTTATACTTAATGGCATGGAAATATTAGCTTAAAATCTCGAAACCCCGACCAACCATTTTCCGCAAGCCCTCAAGTCCACCATCGGCCTTGAGGGCTTCGTCTTTCTAGGCTAACTAGCCGTAAACAAGCCACTTAGGCGATATTCTCTGTTTCGTTTTTCCCGCCCCCAAGAGAAGCCAAATTCGGCTCTTTTTATGAGAATTATCCGCCCGATGGGAGCTATATTCTCTAAAGGTAGGGCTAGTCCTACCCCCTCCGCCTCCGCTGATGCTACGGCGGGACAAGGGAGTGCAGCAACGATGGGTATAGAATGAGAGAGATATGGCCTTTTCTCGGAAGAACAGTTATGGGAAATCAATTTGATGTTGCCCGAATCGCGAAACACCGTCCTACAACAGAGAATTTCTCTAAATGCGAAAACGCCCGAAATTCTTCTCCCGCCAACTGTTAATGTTCCGTAAATAAGGCAGTTAGCCGTAGGTCGCAAAAAACGCCCTAAATTTCAAAAGCCAATTTAACCCTGGTCAAATTATGAGTATTTGCAAGCTTGAGAGCCACCGTTTGCAGGCTTCATTGAATACAATGCTTTCTACAATTTCAAAAGAATTCACTAGACATTTGGAATACAAAACTTCACATGAGGTGTATATTATAGAAAAATAAATCAAAAAGATTTCTTCTTGGACTTAACCTTTTGTGCAAAGAATTGGGTCCACTTCACTACTTCAGTTCCAGAGGAGATTACACGTATCATGTCAACATTCCAGATTTACCGCTACTACTCGGAATACACCGCAGGAGACAATCAATTCACTATCGACGTAACTGGAGGAAACGATTTTTATTGGACTGGCAGTTTCGATTACTATACCTACGACGAGGAACATCGGTTTAACCGCTGGAGACACAGGATGGACAACTGGGGAAATCTTGTCAGGAGCGAGGTGAATATGGAAGTTGCCGCGCCGACAATTTTCGCAGGGGACGAGGCCATCATCGCAAACAACTATTCCTCCTATGGCTATGAGTACATCTATGCGAACAGAGAAGTTGTTTTGGAATCCCTTTCCGTCGAGGATGGGGCCGAATTCAGGGCCTATTCGGGATTGGAATCAACGAACATAGATATATCTGGAGATCTATACGTTCAGGGATCCACAAAAACGAACTCCATGACCGTCACAGGAACCACCTGGCTCAATGGAGGTGCACTCACTGCCTATGGTGCTGAAACAGCCATGCTGACGGGAACGGGAACTATTGTATTTCTAAAAGATTGCAGTCTTGGCGCCAGTAAAGAATCCTCAGATAAATTCACTATAGGCGAAGGTCTTACGCTCAAGACAGCTGCATCAAACGGCGGGTATGATGCCGTTTTCTATACTGACATAGTGAACAACGGATGCATCCTTTCCGATGGAAGGAACCTGAATGTCATAGGTCTTTCAGACGAGCTTCTGGAATTGGAGAACCACAATCTTATTGAGGCGTACTCTTCCACAATGACTCTTTACTACGTCAAGCTGGATAACATGGACGGCGGCATATTGAATGCATCGGGCGCGAATCTGTATTTCAACACGGGCACGCAAGTCAAAAACGGCATACTGACAGGCGCATATCTGAATGTCAACGGGGCAACGCAGATGAGTGGCGTTACTTTGGATGCGGAAGGAATCATGACAGTCGGAAATGTCTTGACTCTGAAGGACAGCGTCACCGTAAACGGGACGGTGCGG
>JAFSTJ010000337.1 GCA_017450525.1 Victivallales bacterium
AATGGGCCGCAGGGATGACAGATGTCCCTGCGGCCCTTTTTGTTCCAGGGATGGCATCCTGAAATAAAAGCGTTTGATTTTGCCGACAAAGTGAATAAAACAAGGTTCGCAGATAGTGAGAATTGGGTTATGTTATGGCGCATTGAGTTGTTTTATATGAAGTTGAGGGATTTGTAGAAGCAATGCTGCCGTATTTGTCTGATTTTCTTGTCAATGTCTGGGGTCCTTTCCGTTTGCTGGGGTCCCATGCCGTATTGATTTTTCTTGGAGCCATGCTGGCCGGTGCGCTGACCTGGCTGCTTTTGCCGCGTCTATGGAAGTTCCTGCCTCACGACCAGGGCAAGGCATTCGTGAAGGATTCCCAAAAGGCGAAGGGCAAGCCCACTGCGGCGGGAATCATCATGGTCAGCATTTTCACGCTGGTATCCTTGCTGGTGGTGCCTTTGAACTGGCATTGCGTATTGATGATTGTGGTTCTGTTCGCCATAATGCTCACTGGCTTCGGCGATGACATGAGCGCAAAGCCATGGGGCCAGTTGATAAAGGGTACTTTGGACTTCATTCTGTCCGTTGCCGCCGCAATATGCATCTGCGGTGGCAAGGATGCGACAATATGGCTGCCTTTCTTCAAGGGCGCAGGTGTAGGCGGCAGTTACATCCTGTCCGTGTGGATATATGTGCCATTGGCAGCCTGTGTCCTTTGGATAAGCATAAACGCAGTTAACTGCAGCGATGGCGTGGATGGGCTTGCTGGTTCGCTGGCATTGCTGACCTTGTTCTTCATGGGGACTTTCCTCTATGGTGTAATCGGGCACTATACTGTTTCAAAGTATCTGCTTCTGCCCCACTACCAGGATGGCGCGCGCTGGGCGATAATGATGTTTACCGCCTGCGGTATGCTTGCGGGCTATCTATGGCACAATGCCAGTCCCAGTTCGGTGCTTATGGGAGATGCTGGCTCTCGTTTCCTGGGTCTTTTGATTGGCGTCTCCACTCTTGCCAGCGGCAATCCATTCATGCTGCTGGTCTGTGCGCCAATATTGCTTGCCAATGGCGGGACTGGACTGGTGAAAATCGTGCTTTTGCGCTTCCTTCGCCGTCTTGGTTACGATGTGAGGCTGCCGCTTAGCCGCGTTCCAAATCCCATCAATCCGAAGAATTTCGCCACGGACGAAGAGGCCGAGCGCCAGATTGGGCTGGTCAAGGTGATAAACCGCTATCGTTTCCCAATACACGACCAGTGCCGCAAGAACTGGAACTGGTCCGACACGCAGGTGCTGGTGCGCTTCATGCTGCTTCAGGGAATGATAACTCCCTTGCTGGTGGTCCTGTTCATCAAACTAAGGTAGTTGTGCAGTACCTTATTTTGCTCAGTGGTGCAGAGGCGAAAGTACCGACTTGAACTCGGACCTCTGCGCCTTTGCGTTAATGAGGGATGCTGAATAGTTAGAAATCAAGGTAAAAATAATAGATGCCAATCATTTGAACTTATGGAGAATGCAATGAGAAGACTGTGCTTGTTTTTGCTGGTTTTGTGCGGATGTATGGTTTTTGCGGACGAGGTGCTGGAGAATGATTATCTCAAGGCTGTGATTTCGGAGCGTGGTGGCAAGGTCATCTCCCTCATTGAGAAGTCCACTGGAAAAGAGCTGGTAAAAAGCGAGGGCACCTTCGGCGGCGCTGGTAAGACAGTGGATGTGCTTTTCCAGAATGTGGAGAGCCTGGCATTGAAGTACAAACTGTCCCGTTCAGGCGATGACACTGTCACTGCCGTTGCCGAACTGCGTCAGTCCACCATGGAGGGCATGGTGCTGACGCATACGTTCAAACTGGCAAAGAACCAGGCCGCTTTGCAGTGCGGCGCAAGCCTTGTCAGCAAGAAGAAGGAGAACAATTTCGCACTGAAATTCCACAACATGCTTGCTTTGCCAGAGGACAGCGTGTTCACGCTTCCTGCCAAGTCAGGCTATGCCGAGGTGCCCAGCGAACGGGCTAAAATGGACAGGCTTTCCCTCGTCAATGAGATTGGCCAGCCATGGATCAGCGCATTGGGCGCGAAAAGCGGAAGGGGTGTGGCACTCTACGTCAATACTCCTCACCAGTTGAGGAACATGTTCCAGTGGGCGTGCGAGACGATGGAGGCCACCTTCAGCCAGATAGCACTCAAGCCAGTGGCCGAGGCGGATGAGTGGGGCGCAAGCATCACCATCATTCCCTTTGCTGGAAAGGGCAGGGTGGTGTCTGTCGCTCCCGATACGGTCTTCACCCTTGACGGCAAGAAGGGCACAATTTATTTCGTGCAGTCGCTTGGCGCATGCAATGCCACGCTGGACGGCAAGGCAATTGGCAAACTTGATGCAAAGGCGGGCTCAACCTGGAATTTCCAGGCAAATGGCAAGAAACTGACTCTGGCTTCCGCAAACAGGCAGATTACCATTGACATACCTGCGGAATGGAAGACGGCCAAGGCTGTGACGAAACTGCCCAAGCCGCAGGCTGTTGGAGTGAATGGATACTACTACCACTACCCCGAAATGTGGATTTCCGATGAGATAGACGCGGAAGTGCACTTTGGACTCCGTGGCGACTTCAATAAAAGGAAGAATTTCCGCCTGGTGGTGGCGTTGCCAAAGGGCGTGGAACTGATAGATGCGAAGGATACGAAGAAGGACATTGGCGAGGGCACTGTCAAGGGAAAGACATTCCATTGCATAGAGATATATGGTACAAGGCGCGTAAATTATTCATCCGCAATCGAGCAGGTTCTCATCCGCATCGGAGAGGGTTTCCAGGATGGATGCACAGGTTATGTCTATGCCATTTGGGATGGCGGGCAGCAGGAGCCATATCCCATCATATTCAAGAAAACACCAAAATTACCAGATATCGGCAAGGGATTGAAGCACTATACCATTGGCTTGGGAAGCAAGACGAACCGTCCAGTCCCCCAATGGCGCAAATGCGGTGTGAACAGTTATGCATTCTATGATTATCTGGTGCCTAACTTTATCCAAAGTCTACGGGAACCTGACTTCTATGCAAAGCGCCTGAAGGAGGCCGAGGCAGCAGGGCTGGAATGCAGCATTGAGATGGGCGCGATTTTCTCGCGCTACGGCGATGTGCTCAGGAAGCACTTCATAAAGGAGCACGGCACCATCTTCCTGCCAGAAAAGAAGGTCTATGAACTGAATCCCAAGGATTTCCAGGCAATAAACATGGATGGCAAGCCAGTTGGTTTCATTTGCCCTTCATATCGCGGCCCATACTTTGAAAAGACTCTGGATATGATACGTGTTTCCAAATACTACGGCTTTAAGTCCATCACATTTGACGATGAGGACTGGGCTGAAGGCAACACCCTGTGCCACTGCCCCCGCTGTTTGGAGAAGTTCGGCAAGGACCCAGCCAAGTACCCGCAGGAATGGCTGGAATTCAAGACGGACCAGGTTCAGGACATGTACCGCCTCATGCGTGAGGTCATGGGAGAGGATGTGGTATTCTCCACCTGGCTGGACAATGGCGCACCAACCAAGTCCATCACGCATCGCCTGTCTGACTACCGCAAGATAGGCAAGTACGTTGACTATATCAGGCCAATGCTCTACACTGCTGATTCCGCGAATGTGGGAGTGCGCGCTCGCGTGATTGCCGATTTGCTGAAGGGAACCCGCGCCAAACTGGTCATGGGGTTGAGTCCTGACCGTGTGTATGAATACTATCGTGGGGCCTCCCGCAACTATGCCTCGCCCAACGTGATGCGTGAGCAGG
>JAFSTJ010000338.1 GCA_017450525.1 Victivallales bacterium
CATAAAAAAGTTTACTTCTATCCGCATCATTAAATAAATATACATTTGAATTGGGGACTTTATCCGCTATATATTTAATTGCATTATTTCTGGAAATATCAATTTTGCGAACAGGTAAACCATCAATTTGAGATGGAAAAACTATCTTGCCTTGATATTTTGTCCAAATATCGTTAAGGTTTACTTTGAGATTTCCTTTTTCATCAGATGCCGTGTTCAGTCCATAGATGACAATGTATTCTCCGTCCTTGACATTTCCCTTCTTTTCATAGCGGAAATACTTGGCGGGCGTGGAACCGTCAGCACTGTCTCCACCACCGCAACCAGTCATTGCTACGACGGAGGCAACGATTGTGCACAATAGAACTCCCAGGTTGCACAGATTTCTTTTGATTTTCCGACTCAATGATTCCGACATGTTTCATCTCCTGTTGTTTGGTTTTTGAAAAAGGCCCCCGCCACTGCGGAGACCGACGAAAAACTCTTCTGCGGCTATGGTGTCTCCCACTGGCTGCCGTCATACAGTTTCGTGTAATTGGCGTAGCGGACGATTTTTATGCCGAGTGATTTGAAATAGGTCTGCTTGGCGAGGTCCAACGCTGGATACTTGCTGGCCTCTTGTTCCGTATCAAGGTAGTAAATGGGCTGGAGTGCTTCATTTGTCAGGATCTTCTTGCGTCGCCTTCGAACCAGAAGCCAGCGCAGGAACAGTTCCTCGCTCTTCATGCCGCAGCCTACAATGACCAGCGGACGCGTGAAGAAAAGCCGTAGCCAGCTGTTTTTGAGGATAAAGCCGTCCTCCCAAGGCTCCGCGTAGTGGTTTTTGACTTCTGAGGAGTGCGACTGGAGTCTTTTCAGGTGGATGATGGCCAGGATGTAGTCCTCAAAGCCAAGCAGAACGCTTTGCGGTGTGCTGATGGCCCCGTGGATGTGCCAGACGGCACATTCGTCCTCGATATGGGGTTCCGCGTTGTCTTCCCCCTCCAGGCAGAGGCCATCTCGTTTGGACTCGGCAAAATAATCACCGTATGGGTAAACTTTTGAATTGGGCGCATCCTTTGCCTTCGATGGCGTGCAGAATCCGTTCTTATCAACGGGAAAGCCAAGTGCCTGTTCGATGGCAAAGTCAAAATTCGTCGTCAGTATCTGGCTTTTCGTGCTCTTGGCGTATTCGAGGAGACGGCATGAATGTCGTTTCTCGAAGATGGTTTTCAGCATTTTCTTCAGCGTGTCCCTGCTTTTGGATTCATCACGCTCAATCAGCATGGCCGTGTACATTTCAGGATGGTTCAGGACATCCTCCTTGACATCATTTGAGTGCAGAAGCCTGAGCAAATCGGCGTTTGCCGTAGCATTGGTTTGTGCCGCTGCCTCCATGGCTTTTGCCAAAAGCCCCGACCAGTCAGGAGCGCCCATATAGCGGCAGATGCCGTTGCCTAAAAGGAAACACGGCTTGTTCGCCTGCATTTCCTTCTGAAATATCTCATGTTTGATGAAAATGTCGTCTGACATTGCAAATCACCGATAATGCGCACAAAAAAGAGCGTCTCAATCCGTGATTTCCTGAGGTTTGCGACAACCTATGCAACAGCACGAATCGAGACGCCCAATTCAGAGCGCTCCACCGTGTGCTGTTGCATGATTTACAGAAGGTCGCAATTTCAGGAAATCACAAAGCATAACTCCAGCGGCTCAAGCCGCTGGCTATGTCAGAAGAGAAACACTAATTATCTGTGTTATGAAACTCCTTGGTTGAATGATGCCGCGCAGACGAATTCCATGCGTATGTGTGATAATATAGTGCTTGAAAACCAGTTTGCTCACCATTTTGCGAAAAAAAGCGAAATCTTGCTCAAAAATCTGCGATTGCGGCACTTGACGGGTTACTGGAAGCCAAATTCCCTGCGCTGTTTGTCCCAGTCGTCGGTGATGCCATGACGGAGGCGTTTGAGCGTGAGGCCGTCGGGGACGTCGCCGTCCACGATGGCGCGGATGATGTCGGGCGCGAGGTTGGTCAGCTCCAGGCTGTGGAAGAGGAAGACGCGCTCCATCCTTGCCTTCCGCGCGAGGTCTGAGACGCTTTTCGCCTCGCCCGCCTCGATGGCGTCGCGGAAGCGCATCCCCTGGACAAGCGCCTTCTGCATCGGGTTCATCGTGGCGGCGTCAAGGGGCGGGGGCGCGTCCTCGGGGAGGTGGATGACGGTCTTGTGCTCGTCGTACCTCAGCCTGATGGGTATGATGACCTCAAGTTCCGAAGCGCCCCACGACGGCAAGGTTGCCGATACCGACGTAGTCCGCGATTGGAAGGCGATAGTGCGGTCTGTCTTTCGCCATCGAGAGAATCTCGCGCTGATGGGAGGTGATGAGGCGTTCGCGGGAGGTCCTGTATTCTGCGCTGTCCTTTGGCGCGTAGAGGCTTGCGATGGTGGTTCTGTACTCGTCGGGCGTCAGCGGGGGAATCGCCTGCACGAGCGCA
>JAFSTJ010000339.1 GCA_017450525.1 Victivallales bacterium
GACGGAATGCCAGTGATTTTTGAAAAGCCGTGGAACCGCAAGCGTGTCCGTGTCCTCTTGAAAAACGGACGAATTGAGGTGCTTGAAAACAGTCTGCTTAACAATTGTCGCCAGGTGGTCGAATACTATAGAAAACGTTCGCAAGGAGAATCTCCCGCATGGAAAACCTTGCGTCGCAATGCGGAATATATCGATAGGTAGGTTAGGAACAAATAATATGAAGCCCCTCCTCCGCAAAATCTTCTTCTGGGACGAGCCCGCGCTCAGGCTAGCCACCTTATTCATATGGTGGGGAGCCTTCTACACCAGTTGGATGCAGTTTATGCTATGGACAAGCATGGAGCAATTGCAATCGGCGTTTACGCATTATGACAATATCTGCCCCGGGGCAATCATTGTCCTCATATTGACGGTGGGGGTCCTGTCGCTGACGCATCTGCACGGTCTTGTCTTTCGTCCTTTTCGCATCCTGAGAATTACCCTTTGGCTCCTCTCTTTCCTTGTGCTTGGCATATGGGCGGCTCTCCCATTGGTTGACGAAAAGGTCATAGAAATCATTCCTGGGCTTGCGCTCATAGGAGGACGTTTCGGATTGTTACTTGCCTTTTGCGCACAAGTGGTGGCTGACGCAATCCATCTATTTTGCAAATGGCGGCAATCCAGGAAAGACGAGCAAAACTCCTTGAAACGTCGTATTGTGTTGGGCCTCTCCTTTGTCATTTTTCCCCTGACTGCCGTGATGCTTCCCATTGTCCTTTGTCCATTCTACATAAGGGCGTGCCAACAATACGACGAAGAATTGCGGAAACTCAGGGACTATCCTTCTCAGGCTGCTTCCAAAGCGATATGCGATGACTGGGAGGCTTTCAAGAAGATAGAGCAGGAGTTGGAGACCGCTTGGAAAGCGGGGGAATATATGGATGCATTCGCCAGATGGGAAGGACTGCGCGATGAGACATCTGGCAAGTGGTGGCTTGAGCAGAGTCGACTGCAGCTTCTTCCCAGACTCCTGCGCAAGGGCATTCCAGATGATGCTTTGCTTTGCCAGAGGATTCAGGCGGCATTGCTGGCGGTCGAACCAGCCATAAAACCGCTGAAACGGGAAAGTGTTTTGTTGGCTAGTGACGCAAGGCGACAGGCTTTTATAGAATCTGGTCCTTTCGATGAAGACGATTATCTGAACTTCCCAATCATCCGAACACATTTCCAACATCACAAAAAGCCGTTGTCGGAAGTTCCTGTCGGCCTTGAGCGACTATGGCGCTATCTGCTGCTCAAACGCATCGACGAGTTTTACGAGTTGAAGCTAAAGTCGCTTGACACACCCCAAATGGAAATGGGGGCATTGGAGGCGCAGTTCGACCACTGGCTTAATTCAGTTCCATGGAACTACGATGTATATGCGCCAAACTTGAAGTGCATGGACGGCGTAGGCGTACATATCAACCGCTACGCCGACCTCTATGGCATGCAGGATTGGCAGGCTTGCTGCCGCGAGGCATATCTGGGCATCGCCTTGCATCAATACCGTTTGCAACACGGCAAATGGCCCGCGACACTTGAACTGCTTGAACCTACGTTCCTGCCAAAACTTCCTCGTGACCCATTTACAAACGCCTCCTTGAAAACCGCACCGCATCCAAAATTACCAGACACGATTACTGTCTATTCGGAACGAAAAACTGGAACTGACGCAAGTCCAGACGAACTTCTTCGCCAAGGTTTCCCTGTCGCAGTTACGAATCAGCACACTAACGCTTCTGGAACGAAATAAAGCGCCATGAACCACCTCCTCCGCAAAATCTTCTTCTGGGACGCGCCCGCGCAGGGCGCGTTGTTCGGGCTGACGCTGCTTCTTTCGTTGCCTTGGCTAATCATTACATTATTTTGTGTATCTGATATCGAAGTTTTTATGGATTATCCTGTAGTTACGCTTGCTATCCTTAGCCTCGCGTTCCTATGCCCGTTGGTCATTCGCGTCAAATCTCTGTGCAGTCTCATTCCAAAGGATTCAAACGCCTTTCTGAGAATCCGCTATCAAATACTGTTCATGGCAGCATTTGTGCTGTGGGCAGGAGGCATTCCTATTGTTCATATCGAGACAATCATCCCTCTGATGCTTGGCTTAGGCTTTGCGATTCATCCAGGCGCAAAATTGTGGGAAAGATGCGCACTGTTCATATTGTGGTACACCTGCGTCGTTGGATTTATGTTGATTTTCGCATATTCAATTCTGCCGTTCTACGTTGTGATAGACAAATTGGGCGAAAGACCGCCGCCGCTCGTCCAATACCATGAGTTTCCAGTGCTGACGCCTTTGCGCGAAGGTCTTCGCATCGCAGGGGCAGGATGGTCATGGCTCGCACTTCTTACGTTTCTCTGCCTGCTGCTCTGCTATCTGCTCCTTATGAAGATACTTTCCAGAATAGCGAACACGCCAGCGCGGCAGCTATTCTGTCGAAGCATCGTTGCGGTCTTGGCTGTTTGCGCGGCGATCTATGTCGTGTTCTTTGCCTTCGCATGGCGAGAGCAGCGGAACTATGGTCGGACACTCGTCAGTCTGGAAAAGCATTTCGGCAAGCCGACGACTCCCGTAATCCTTGAAAAACAATACTTTGGCGGGGCAGATGCACAGCCTGACTTCTGGAAGCAGTTCATAGATGCGGCAGCCCCGCTTACTAGGAACCGCAAATGGATGTCTTGCTTTATAACAGATTACTATTTCTATTCGCCATTCAATTCAGAACTGCTTCTGGAGGAATGGGATGCCGAAC
>JAFSTJ010000340.1 GCA_017450525.1 Victivallales bacterium
CAATTCTCAATTGAATGTCCTTAATTTTCAGTTCGCTTTCTGGACGCAGGATAATGACCACGCAGAGTTTTGCTGCCTTCAGTTTGTCCGAATCCAGAATCGGAATAGTGACGGAATAGTCCTTTTCCTGTTCAGTGAGCTCGACAAAGTCGTTCTTGGGTATGGGCAGATTGGCTCCCTTTTCGTTGTAAGGATAGAAGCCAATTGCAAATCTGCCTTTGCCGCGCACCTTCGCCGTGGCCTTGAAGAACTGCCCGCCCTTTGCTGTGAATCTTTCCGCCGTGTAAAGCGCGGCGAACTGCTTGTCAGCGCTGAATGACAATTCGCCATTCTCGATTTTGGCGTTGCCAGAAGTCTTGCCGGCCAGTTTCATTGCTGAATTGAGTTGCCATCCTGTGGGAATCTTCCCTTCTGTCCCAGAAAATGTGAGTGTCTTCTCAATTGCGGGTACTGTCTGCTTGGCGGCTTCGGGTTCTTCCTTGGGTGCAGCCTGCCTTGGCGTGATGTCGCCTTTCACAAGCAGGAAGCCGTATGTCATTCCTGGTACCGCATTCCATGCCTCTCCAGATGCGTATTCGCCAGTCAGCGGCCCGATAATCGCCTTGAAATGGGTGCCTTTGGGGGCGAGCAGACGCTTTGCGCCGCCCGTGCGCGCAATCAGGAACACCAGGTCGTTTCCCGCCCATATTGGGTCCTCGCGCCCGTCCGCATAGCGTTTTATTCCCGAACGCGTGAATATGTCATCAAGTACGGGCAGCGGCAAATCAGGCAGAGTGGAGAAGTAATGCGTCGCATTGCCGATTTTCTTGCTGACTAGCACGGCTTTGCCTTCGGTGTCCTTGTACAGAATCTGGTCAAATCCTCCTGTTGGGAAGAAATGCGGTCCTCTGTAGAATGAACTTTTGTACACCTGGTCACCATACTGCACTGTGTCGCGGCCAAACTTCTTTTCCATTGAGAAGGTCATGCCAAGGAAGTCGCCATTGAATGCAGGATTTGGTCCTGGCTTGTCTGGATAGTCGGGGCCAGCGGCATATAGCCAAAGCACACTAGCCTTCTCGCGCTCGAAGCGCTCCATCAACTGGCGCCTTTGCTCCGCGCTGAGCACAATCGTCGGCAACATCACATACAGTTTGTGGGGTGGCAGAAAGTCTGGGCGCAGCATGTCATGGATGACAGGTACGCTGTATGCCACTGCCAGTTTGTTGATGTGGATGAACATGCCAGGATAAGCCGCCTCCATTGCGCTACCCTGCATCTTTGACGCTGAGTAGTAGATGCTGTCCCTGTCTCCCACCACTGCCACGTCGTTCTGTATGAAGCCTTGCACGGGCGGCAGGTTCTCATAGACTTGCTTTTGATTGCGCAGGACATCAAGCACGGGCTTTTCGTAGAATGAGCCTCGTGGATGGTCAAGCCAGTATGGCGAATGTCCCGTTACTGCTCCAAGCGCGAATTCCCTGTTGAAGTTGCCGATGGTCTCCACATTTGTCGAGACGCGGCCAGTGTAGAGGTCAACGCCCCAGGTCTCGTGGGGGCCATACGAGTTGCGCTCGTCATTCTCCATGAAGCAGAGTACTTTATTCAGGGAGTTTGTGGTGAATGGCTGCATGAAGCCGCCTGGCATTCCCGCCTTCTTATATGTGTAGCGGGCTGGCGCCCTGAGAAAATCCACATAAGGGGATTCGGACACCTGGTAGAACTCGTTATGGCCATGATGCTGCTGTGAGCGGACGGAATTCTCCGCCAGCTCGATTAGATAGCCATAGTATGCGCCGCAGAGCCATTTGCCCTCGGTCTCCTGCTTTATGAATTTGCAGAAGTGAATGATCGCCTCAGCCAGCACCCTATTGCGGAAGAGGTACCAGTCGATGATGCGCATATCGGTTTCGGGATTCAGGATAACGCCTTCCTTCTCCTTCAGGGCATCCTTCAGGTAAGGCTGCATCGCAGTGTCAAAGGTCACGTCAGGTTGCTTCCATGCGGCCTGCAATGCCTCGTTCGTCTTGTATTTTTCACGAAGCATGTTGCGGAAAGTTTCATAGTCGCCTTTGCTGTAGCCATACATGGTGCGTTTTACATTGTGGTCCTGGATGCCCCAGAA
>JAFSTJ010000341.1 GCA_017450525.1 Victivallales bacterium
GCACTTGTTGTTGGCGGTGGCTATGCCATTCTGCTGGTTGCGGAAGACGTTTTCGCCAAACGGCTTAAGTGGCTTAGGGACAATGAACTGGTGGAAATGCTGGCATTGATACAGACCATACCAGGTCTGCTGGCGGGAAACATCGCCATCTACATCGGGCACAGGAAGGCAGGCATGCTTGGGGCTATAGTTGCGCTGTTCGGCGTCGCCCTGCCCTCTTACCTCATCATAACCCTGGTGGCGACGGGCTTCGCATTCATACCAGTTGACAGCCCGATCCTTCTTTGCATGTTCCGCAGCGTGCGAGCTGCGCTGGCTGGACTGATGCTGGTTGCATTTGTCAGGCTATACAAGCAGGCTGTGAAGGACTATGCGCAGATGGCGCTGTTCATAGCCTGTGCATTGTCAATTGCGTTGTTCCATATTGCGCCTGGCTGGCTTATATTGACGGGACTTCTGGCGGGTCCTGCATATTGCCTGCTGATATGTCGCAACATGCCTGCTGCCGCCGAACTTCAAGGAGGCGCGAAATGATGGTGCAACTGCTCGGCCTCTACACAACATTCTGCTACTTCGGGCTGATTTGCCTTAGCGGAGGAGGCAGCCTGCTGCCCTTCTACATAGACGAACTGGTGGAAAAGCGTGGCTGGATGACCATAGAGGAACTGGGCAACTTCATGGCAATCTCCCAGGTGACACCAGGCCCCATTGGCATCAACATGGCCACATTCATCGGCCATACGCAAATGGGCATTCTAGGTGGGCTTGTCTCGACAATTGCATTGCTGACGCCATCGTTCATACTCATGACATTGGCGCTTAAATCCTACGAAAGGTTTTCCGGTAGCAAGTTGGTGCGCGGCATAATGTACGGTATAAAGCCAGTCACAGTTTCATTGCTGTTCACGGCAATGATGGCCTGCCTTGGCATGTCCGTCCTTACACGCCCTCTTTCCTTTGACTGGCTATTCGGCAAGGGGAAAGAGCTTGCGCCCTTATCTGTCCATTTATGGGCACTGCCACCATTCTTATTTTCTGTGTGGATGCTGTCCACCAAGAAACTAGGGATAATGACAGTCATTTTCAGCAGCGCGGCATACGGCATTGCCGTTGGCCTGATAAAGATGAAATTCGGAGTTTGAATCATAGATAATCACCCACAACAAAACCTAAGGAGCAAAAATGGATTTGTTCACTCGTTTTTCAGAGCCTGACGTGGATTTCAGAGCAGCCCCCTTCTGGGCATGGAACGCAAAACTTGAGCCAAAGGAACTCAGACGCCAGATTCGCATTATGAAGGAAATGGGCCTGGGCGGCTTCTTCATGCACTCACGTGTGGGACTGGACACCGAATACCTTGGCAAGGACTGGTTCAAATGCATTCGCGCCTGCATCGACGAGGCAAAGAAAAATGGAATGCTGGCATGGCTTTATGACGAGGACAGGTGGCCATCAGGCGCGGCAGGCGGCATTGTAACAAAGGACGACCGCTACAAGGAGAAGAAACTGTGCTTCGAGATACTTAAGCCAAAGGAAAAGTCCAAGAGCGAAGGCAATCTGCTGGCATGGTACACAGCCACCTTCGACGGAGATAAACTGGTGAAAGCAACACGCGTCGCAGACGAGCCAAAGGGCAAGTGCCGCATTCGCTTCTTCTGGAGATGCGCCACAAAAAGCTCATGGTTCAATGGACAGACTTATCTGGACACTATGAGCAAGGAAGGCGTCCAGAAATTCGTGGATGTCACACACGAGGCATACCTGCGGGAGATTGGCGATGACTTCGGCAAAACAGTGCCTGGCATATTCACGGACGAGCCATGCTACAGCCACTTCAGTCATTCCGACATGCTATTCCCATGGAGCGAAAACTTCGAGGCCATCTTCAAGAAAAAGTTTGGATACGACCTTCTAGACCATCTGCCCGAGATTTTCTTCGACTATGGCGGCGAGATATCAAAGGCACGCTGGAACTACTATGATTTGCTCACAACGCTGTTCGTGGAAGCATTCTCAAAAATCATCGGCAAGTGGTGCGGCAAGCACAATCTGCGCTATACGGGCCATGTTCTCAGCGAGGACAAGCTCTACGACCAGACCATGGTGGTAGGTTCCGCCATGCGCTTCTATGAATATATGCAGCAGCCAGGCATCGACCTGCTCACAGAGCACTGGAACATACTCAACACAATGAAGCAATGCACATCAGCCGCGCACCAGTTCGGCCATAATCGCCGCCTCTGCGAAACCTACGGCTGCACTGGATGGGACTACAGTTTCGCCGCACACAAGACACAAGGTGACGCGCTCTACGCCACAGGCATCAACTTGAGATGCCAGCACCTGGCGTGGTACTCCATGTCAGGCCAGGCCAAGAGGGACTACCCCGCAAGCATTTCCTACCAGTCCCCATGGGCGAAGGACTACAAGTGCGTGGAAGACTACTTCGCGCGTCTTGGCGCAGTGATGACAGAAGGCGAGGAGGTCAGGGAACTCCTAGTGATACATCCAGTAGAATCCACTTGGAGCACCGTGGTACTTGAAAAGGGCAAGCCAATAAAGAGGGTCACTGACTTCGACGAAGTCTTCAACAAGTTGACAAACAAACTCTATGCGGAGAACATCGACTTTGACTTTGGCGACGAGGAACTGCTTTCACGCCATGGCTCTGTGAAGGGCAAGAAACTGCAACTGGCCAAGGCCAAGTACAGCGCCGTCCTCATCCCTGAAGTGAAAACGCTGCGCAGCACAACTATAGCGCTTCTGGAGCGTTACATTGCGGCAGGTGGCACCGTGTTCTGCATGGGCAAGGCCCCCAAGTACGTGGATGCAGTCAAGTCCGATGCCGCAGCAAAGTTGTACAGCCAGATCAAGAAGTTGGCTCTGGCAAAACTGGGCATTGAATTAGAGGCGCTCTGCCGCCGCGTGTCAATCGTGGACAATACCAAGAAAGTCCAGGTCGAACCTGTGATCTACAGAATGACTGAAGGCAAGAATTTCTGCCAGTTATTCACCTGCAATCTAGGCATGAATATGCCTGACAACATATTCAAGGCACCATTAGTGCGCGAACGCAAGTTAGTCTTCCCTGATGTCACCATCAAAATCAAGACAGCAATCAAGGGCGATGTCTATGAACTGCTGCCACTCACTGGCGAAATCAAAGTCGTGGATTACCAGCGCAAGGGCAATGAATACACATTCGCCACCAGTTATGAGGAACTTGGATCCAGACTCTTCGTCATCAGCGCCGCAAAGCCCAAGGGCTTCGCCAAAGCCAAGACAACTGCAAAGCCTGTACAGAAAATCGCCGTGCCTGCAGGTCCATGGAAGATACAGTTCAGCGAAAACAATGTGCTGCTTCTGGACAAGGCAAGACGCGCCATCGGCGGGGACAAGATGAGCAAGGACGAGCAGTACATCCTGCTTATCGACGATGAGGCCAGAGACAAGCTTGGAGTGCAAAAGCGCGGCGGCGCAATGATACAGCCATACCTGCGTCATGACGGCAGTGCCAAGAAGTCCATCAAGGTCAAGTTGGAGTATCGCTTTGACGTGAAGGAACTGCCCAGTGGCACTTGCTATCTGGCATTGGAAAATCCAGAACTCTTCACCGTGAAGTTGAACGGCGTGAAGTTGGAAAAAGAAAATGGCTGGTGGGTTGACCTCTGCATACGGAAACTGGCAATTCCCGAAGGTGCGCTAAAGTGCGGCGCCAACAAAATAACGATGGAATGCGACTACAACGAGGAAATGCCTGGCCTGGAGGCAATGTACCTGCTAGGTGACTTCGGCGTGGATGCCAAGGATGCAATCTGCAAACGTCCCACCACATTGGCGGCTGGTGACTGGTGCAAGCAAGGCCTGCCTTACTACGCAGGAAACCTTACGTACAAGATTCCTCTGGGTGCAATAAAGAAGGGCAAAGGCAGATCGGTGCTCTGCATCGGCGAATGGCGTGGCGTGGCGCTGAAAGTGCGTATCAACGGCGGCGAATATAAGATGCTGCCATGGCCGCCATACGAACTGGACATCACAGATGACCTTAAATTCGACGGCAAGGACACGGCGGAAATCACCGTCATCGGCCACAGGCGCAATGCCTTCGGCCCATTCTACTACACAGAACCCACACCTCCATGGACAGGGGCCGAATGCCTCAAGGCATACCTGCATCCAGACAGATACCTGGTGCCAGTCGGCCTCATCAACCCGTAACACCCTGATGTTTGCGTGGCGACGACGCGACGCCCACTCAAGTTGCCTTAGCGTAAAATTCGCCGAGAGAATTATTATGATTCTATATGTGCTGTTCTCGCTAAAGCAACCTGAGTGGGCGCCGCCTCGGCGCCCACATAAAAACATCGGTGCCCACATAACAACCATGAAAAGCATATCTGCAC
>JAFSTJ010000342.1 GCA_017450525.1 Victivallales bacterium
AGGCAGATTTTCAATATCATAATGAAGAATGGCTTCGGCTATATCTTCAGTGATTTGAAGTTGTACATGCCTGGCAAGATGGGTTTTCTGTCTAGCCGGAACTTGGAAGGCAGGCAGCTTGCCGAATCCAAACTAGCGGAGCGCTTTCGTTCCACGCTTGTGGAACTGGGTCCCACCTTTGTAAAACTGGGGCAGTTTCTTTCCACGCGCCCTGATATTTTGTCCAATGAGATGATAGAGGCTCTTTCCACCTTGCGTGAGAAAGTGCCTCCATTCCCATTCCAGGATGTACGGGCTATCATACGGCAGGAACTGGATGCGGAAATTGAGGATTTGTTCCAGGAATTTTCAGACAAGCCAGCAGGTTCTGCCTCGATTGCCCAGGGATACAAGGCGCGCTTGAAGGACGGAACACGCGTGTTTGTCAAGGTTCAAAGGCCAAATATAATGAATGTCATCAAGGTGGATTTGGAGATTCTTTCCTATCTGGCCTTGCATTTGGAGGAGAATGTGCCAGAAATGGCGCTTTTCAAACCGACAAAAGTGGTGGAGGACTTTGCTGATTCACTGTTGAAGGAATTGGATTTCCACAACGAGGCTGCGAACATGCTTGCCTTCGGGCGGCAGTTCGCGCATGAAGAGGAGCTGGTTGTGCCGCGTCCATTTCCCAAATATTCCACCTCAAAGGTGCTGACCATGACCTACATCGAGGGCATTCATGCCACCAATCCTGAAAAACAGCGCAAGTCAGGCATTGACATAAATCACATAGGTGAACTGGGTGTCAAGCTGCTCCTGTCCCAGTTCTTCGACCATGGATTTTTCCACAGCGATCCACATCCAGGGAACATGTTCATTCTGCCTGGCTCGAAAATCGCATATATTGACTTCGGGGTAATGGGAAGGCTTACTGAATGGGACCGCAACAGCATCAAGAAGCTGGTGACAATGATGTATATGGACAATTATCGGGAAATGACAAAATGCCTCCTGGCAATGTCCGAACAGCCTGACAATGTGGATGCGGATGGTTTGGAAAGGGACATAGCCTCCATGGTCGCCAATCATTTCCATGGCAATGTGGAAGATTTGAGCATTATGGATTTCACCAGGGACTTCTACAGGCTTTGCTATAGGCGCAAGCTATGTCTTCGTCCTCATTTTTTCAGCATGATTCGTGCTTTGTCGTACGCGGATGCCATGGGGCGCGAGCTTGTACCCGATTTCAACATCTACAGGCAGTTGCAACCATATATGCTTCGCCAGTCACTGGAACGCCTCAACCCTACAGCGCACATCAAAGGCACTTTGGAGCTTGCAAATGACTGGATTGAGCTGGCAAAGATGTTCCCCGAGGCGGCTGAAACCATAATCAGGATGCTGAAGGAGGGAAGGCTCAAGGTGAACCACGAGATAGAGGATGTGAGCAAGCTGGCCAGGGTAATGGATAATTCCCTTCGCAATCTGGCTGCGGGGCTTGTGGTGGCGGCCTCTCTGGTAAGCGGGGCGCTTATGCTTCTTGCAAAAATACCGCCCTTGATGTTCGATGTATCGATGCTGGGGCTTGCCACGTTTGTCGTGTCAGCCATAATCGGTTTGATAATGCTTATAAAAAATGCCAGATAGGCACTTGAACACTTTGGAATTTAAGTTATCTTTCTGCAATTTTAAACCCTTACAACAATATAACACAAGGAGCGACACAAATGGCTAATATCATTGAAAATGCATTTCTTCTTGGTCTGGGTGCACTGTCAATCAGCAAGAACGCGGCTGAGAACCTTATAAAGGACGCAGTCAAGAAGGCTGAAATCACCGAAAACGAAGGTGATACCTTGATGCAGACCTTTATTAAAGAGGGCGAAAAGGCAAAGGAAAATATCCAGAAGGCCGTGGACGAGGCAATCAAGAGCAGGGGACAGTCCCTCATGCCAGGCGCGGCGAAAATCGCTGACCTGGAGGCTAAAGTCGCCGCACTTGAGGCCAGAATCGCCGAATTGGAAGGAAAGAAAGCCTAAAACAAGAGCAACGTTTAGGTGCCTGGCTTTAATGCCGAGGCACCTTTTTTTATCCACAGATTGACACAGATTACCACAGATTATACTAGGTATTCCAGAGTAGGAGTTCTAGGATTTCTAGGTATTCTAGGTTTTATAGGGTAGGTGTTATAGGGATAAACCTGCGATGTCGAGTTGTTGTCCTAGAACACCTACCCTAGAACACCTACCCTAGAACACCTAGTATAATCTGTGGTAATCTGTGTCAATCTGTGGATAAAAAATATTCACGCATCATGGAAAACTGCGCCTTCGTTTGTGATTAGGCGCTCGGTGATTGGATATTCATAGCAAGGGGAATTCTTGAGACTCTCGACATAACGGCCTGCCTCGTATTTTGCCATTTGCAGGTCATGCAGCAGGTAGTTGCCGCAGTTCACGGGCGTGGCGCCTGGCACATCGCCCTCGTAGTCACGAAGCCATTCGAAGGCACGGATCAGAAGAGGTGCAATTTCCTGGGGCGTGGGCGTGCCTTTGACTATCAGGTAGTTGCCTGTGAGGCATCCCATCGGCCCCCAATAGACGATGCGCTCTTTCCATTCAGCATCGTTGCGGAGGAAGGTGGCTATGCAATGCTCAATGCTGTGAAGGGCATTCGGATGTATTGTGGGTTCGATGTTCGGGTGCTTCATCCGCACG
>JAFSTJ010000343.1 GCA_017450525.1 Victivallales bacterium
CAACGGCACATTCAACGACCATGCGGAAAAATCACTGTCGGCGGGATATACAGCATGGATGAACTGTCCAGTGGTGACACGCCCTGGCCAGGCGCAGTCCATAAACCAATGGGCGGCGCAGCACAACACATGGCCTGCGCTCTCGCTGGGTGCCGTGCATCCAGACGACGATGACGTAATCGGCATACTGCAAAGCATCATTGACCTGGGTCTGCCTGGACTGAAATTCCATCCCGAATACCAGTGCTTTGACCCTCTGGAAACACGCCTGGCGCCAATATGGACATTCTGCCAGGAGCATCAATTGCCAATACTGTTCCATGCGGGGCAGGACATCGGCTTCAAGCCGCCATACCACACCACGCCAGCCACGTTCGCGGAACTGACGCGTCGCTACCCTGAACTGAAAATCGTCGCAGCGCACACTGGCGGCTGGAAAGAATGGGAGCAGGTGGAAGAAATGCTGCCTGGCACAGGCATATTCATTGATACTTCATTTTCAATTCCTTTTATGCAAGACAAAAATCAAATGGCGCGCATAATCAGGAAACTTGGCGTAAAGCAGGTCATGTTCGGCACAGATTCCCCCTGGCAGGAATTGAAGGAGGCGGCAAACGAAATCGCAAACTGCGGCCTCACTGAAGATGAATTGCAGGATGTATTCTGGAACAATGCCTTCAGATTCTGGAAACTGGAGAGGTTCTGCAAATGATGGACAGGGACGCATTGCTGGCATTGGAGGAAGGGACACTGCTGTCGCAATGCCGCGTGGACACTGCTCGTGGCAGAGGTCCAGGCGGACAGAAGCGCAACAAGACGGAAAGCGCAGTGCAGATCACGCACATTGAAAGCGGCATTTCCGCATACAATGATGTGTCACGTTCGCAGCACCAGAACAAGTCAGCCGCCTTGCAGCGCCTGCGCCTTGAAATCGCCCTGAAACTGCGTTCAGAGACATTGACGCCGCCAGGTCCAATGCCCAGCCTCAAATCAGACACCTATCCGCTATGGGCGGCACGAGTGCTGGATTACCTTGCCAGCAACGGCTACCGCATTTCCGATGCCGCAGCCCAACTAGACACTAGCACCTCCCAACTGGTGAAGGCCCTGTCCAAATGCCCTCCATTGTGGCAATTCGTCAACGCCCAGCGCGTCAGTCTAGGATTGAAGCAGATTAAAAGTTGATCCACAGATTTACGCAGATTTACACAGATTATTTATAGAATTTAAAAAACATTGGTCAATCTGTGAAAATCTGTGTTAATCTGTGGATAAAAAAGTCACTCTAGTATTACGGACAGCAGGTTGTCATTGAAAAGCAGGCCTTGCTTTGTTGGGACGACGCCATCGTTTGTCATGGTCACCAGCCCCTGGCGCTGGCATTCCTCCAATTGCTCACCACGCAGTTCTCGCGCGTCATAGCCTGTAATCTGCTGGTATTCCCCCCATTGCCAGCCTTTTACCAATCGCAAGCCAAATGAGAGTATCTCCACGGCGCGGTCCTTGACTGGCAGCACATCCACTTCCTGCGCCGCATGCTTCAGCCAGCCATCTAGATTGCTGACATTGCCACGCCGCGCACTTCCGTCAAAGGACCAGGCGGCAGGCCCGCATCCCAAATAAGTTCCGCCTTTCCAAACCGCCAGGTTGTGACGGCATTCCTCGTTCTTTTTCGCAAAGTTGCTGATCTCGTAACGGTGCAAACCAGCCTGGGACAAAACTTGCTCCGTTTCATCCCAGAAGCGCAGGAATGCCTCGTCATCACCGCCAACAAAGCCTCGTTTCGCCAAAGGGGTGCCTTCCTCGACCATCAACTCGTATGTGGAAACATGCGTCGCGCCCAAATCAACCGCACGAAGCAAGGCCTCACGCCAGACTTGCAGGCTCTGCCCTGGCAAATTGAAAATCAAATCAAAATTTCGGCGCACAATGTCATGCTCATCCAGTTCACGCACGATTTGTGGCAGCCTATTCAATGTACCGCGTCGTCCGATGAGCCGCCTATCCTCCTCTTTGAATGCCTGTATTCCCAGGCTGCATCTGTTGATGCCCAACTCCGCCCAGCATTCGATATGCGATGCGCTTAGACTCTCTGGATTCGCCTCGGCTGTAATCTCGCAGTCTGGAGCGAGTGTAAAACACTCGTTGATTACGTTAAACAAACTACGCCACTCTGCTGGAGAAAGCATACTTGGCGTGCCGCCGCCAATGAATATGGAACGCAATGTCTCGCATTGCCCACACTGCGCACGCATTTCCTCAAACAAACGGTCAAGATACGCCTGATGACGCTCACCTGTATCACATTCAGAATAGAAGCCGCAATAATCGCACTTGTAGGCGCAGAATGGAATATGTATGTACAGGTATGAATACATTTGTGTAAAATTGTATTTTGAAATTGTGTGGCACTCTTTCCTTAACGCAGAGACGCAGAGACGCACAGTCGCAGAGTTTATTTATCCACAGATTTGCGCAGATTGCCACAGATTGAATCGCATTTTGCAGAGGTTCTAAAGAACCGTTGATTTCTTGTTTTGTTTTATCAAGGGAGGCAAAACAAGTTTTGCCTCCCTTGATAAAATAGAAATCTGCGCTGCTTCAGC
>JAFSTJ010000344.1 GCA_017450525.1 Victivallales bacterium
AATGACGCGCCACATAATCCTGTGTTCCTGCATCGCCCTTGTGTATGAGGGCATAGACCTGCGTGTTTGAAGCGACAACGCGCAATTTGTCCTCAATGCCCTTCAGATACCCGCAAAAGAAATCACGCCTCTTGTTCATGCCATGCAGTCGATGCTCCACCCGTTCGTATGCCAGGTTCATATTATTCATTATATAATCATAGACATACAATGCAATAATGACCTTGTCTTTTGGACCTGAAATCGTTATCAATCTCAGATTCCGTTCTGGCTCAAGCAGATCTGGCTGATATCCGAAAATGCCATACACCCCCCAATATTCCGTGAGTATCCTGACAATCAGGTGGTAGTAGAGGTCCAGACGAGCAAATGGTTTGCCCACTTGCGCGGTCACGTACTCGTTTCCGCCATTCAAATCCTCCTCGGTTATGCCGTACTTGGACATTATCTCCAAGGCCTTCGCCAATGCCACCTGCGCCTCGTTTTCATCGCCGCGGTCTGCCAATGTCAAGAGTTTCCGCAGTTTTTCCTCTATGCCAGAATTGCTCTGGTTGTTTTGGGAGAGCTGTTCATCCAGGGCCATTACGTCTATCCTAGCGTCTGCTATCGCGCCTATACGATGACATATTTCGCGGAATTCCTTACCATGTGGCAGAATATCTACTCCAGGATAGACAATGGACGCAATCTGATGCGCAACCTCGTGCAGAAACACGCAGTTCACGGCGCACCAGGAATAATCCACTACCAGATGCTTGCTAAGCTTGATTTGTGGGATGTCTCCATCCGTAAAACGCCCGAGGTATTCCTTGCTGTCGCAGAATACCAGTTGCGGTTTCTTGATGATTTCAGCAATCTTCCTGCCAAAATAAACCTGCATCTTCTTTTCCCAATGCCACATCAAGTAGCGGGAAAGGCCGTCCTGAAGCCTGGGCGTGAACTCAACTTGCGTAGTTGCCGTCATTTGTGGAAATTCCTTATCCAATCCAGGGGCGAATGCAGGCATGGCAGAAGATTCTTTTCAAGTGAAAGCGGTGCATCGTGGTCACCGCCAGGCACCTCCATGTACGCGAACTTCACGGAATTTGCCAGCGCGGATGCCAGACGCCTTGACTGTGCCACTGGCATAACGCTGTCCACAGAGCCATGCATTAGAAAGAAGGGTATTTCACAAAGAACATTGGCATGATTGAGGGCCGTCTGTGCGGCATAGACTTCTGGCCTCTCCAATGGCGTACCACCGTATGCGACTTCAATGGAACGGCCAACTTCCTGAGCAAGAGGCAAGGAACTTGACATGCAGAAATCATGGTATAAGGCCATGTCGCAGACGCATCCATGCAAATCCAGGCCATCCACATCTTCGGGATGGGCAGCCGAATAAATCAAACTGCCAGCAGCGCCCATTGAGCCTGACATAAATATGAAATGCCTGGCTCCATGATGTTGCCTAAGATATTCCAGAAGCTGTTGCAAATCGAATTGTGCGGCCTCGTTCATCCAGGCATCGCCGCGCAGATTTGGCGAAAACACGCCATAACCACCCTCAATGAAAACGGGAAGCCAGCTCTGCTTTATGTCCCTGCGAACGAAGATCTGATTGCTGTGCCCTGCGAATCCATGGAGGCACACCACCCACCAGTCGCCAGAGGTCGGCTGCAAAAACAATGCCTCATCGGAAACGCCGTCATAGTCGCTAGCGTATGAAAGACGCGCAAGCCCCACAGGAAAACCCGAAGCGCATACCGTTGAAACCGAGACCTGACGCATACAAAAAATAAGCGGGGCCTTCCGGAAGGAGGAGGCCGGAAAACCCCGCCGTAATAGCATTCATTCGTTTGGAGCGGGTGAAGGGAATCGAACCCTCCTAGCCAGCTTGGAAGGCTGGAGCATTACCACTATGCTACACCCGCAGTGGTGTGAGATTTGCCGCTTAATTTACAACAACATTTTTTTTTGGCAAATCAAATGTCCGCATTTTTGTGTTTCGCTACATAATTTTCCGCGTAATGGGGCACTTTGTGTTTCCAGAGGCCAGGGGCGGGCATGTGGGCGCCGAGGCGGCGCCCACTCAAGTTGGGCAACTTGAATGTTTTCGCCAGTTGGACAATCGCGCAGGTTGGCCAACTGGCATGTTTTCGTCAGTTGGCCATCCGCTCAGGTTGGTCAACCCGTGCGGGACGTCAGGGCTTTGCCCTGTCGCTTGTTCAACTTGAGTGAGCGCCGCTTCGGCGCTCACATAATTAGGTTTTGCACCAGCCACTCTTACATTCCTTTCTGTCCTTTTCTCATTTAAGTCCTTTACTTTTCTCTTTGCAACTGTAAATTATGCGGAAAAGTCGTTAAACAACTCATATATAATTAAAAGGAATAGCCATGGCGAATTATTTCAGTGACAACAAGGACGTGCAATTTCATTTCCAGCATCTAGACATAGACGAGGTAATAGGCCTGAAGGAGGATGGCTTCAAGGGCGAAGGGAATGCCGCAGATCTTGCCGCCGCGAAGAAGGCATATCAGGACAAGCTGGAGCAAATCGGGCAAATTGCAGCGGAAAGAATTGCGCCAAGGGCCGCTGAAATCGACAGGGTGGAATGCTCATGCCGCGCCCATCAAGTGACCATCCCCATTGGCATGAAAGACAATCTAGAAGACCTTAAAAACGCAGGGGTCACCGCCGTGACATTGCCACGCCAATATGGCGGCCTCAACTTCCCTACTACTATATATAGTATGATGACGGAAATGGTGTCCCGTGCGGACGCCTCCTTGCAAAACCTGTTCGGCTTGCAGAGCATAGCGGAGACCGTGCGCCAATTCGGCTCGGAGGAACAAAAGGCAAGGGTATTGCCGCCATTCGCAAGAGGAGAATGGAATGGTGCCATGGCACTTACGGAGCCAGAGGCGGGCAGCGACCTGCAATCCGTCCAAATGACGGCAAAACAGGATGAAAACGGCGTATGGCGCCTAAACGGCCTCAAGCATTTCATCACGAACGGCATAGCTGAAATGCTGCTGGTTCTAGCGCGCTCCGAGGAGGGGACCAGGGACGCCAGAGGATTGTCCATGTTCATCGTGCACCCATGTCCAGAACTGGTGGTGAACCGCATTGAGGACAAGATGGGAATGCATGGGTCGCCAACCTGCGAACTGCAATTCAACAACGTACCTGCTGAACTGGTGGGCAAGCGCCGTTTTGGTTTGACGCGCTATGTGATGTCCCTGATGAACGGTGCGCGCCTTGCCATCAGTGCGCAGTCGGTAGGTATTGCCGAGGCATCACGGCAGGCGGCCTGGGAATATTGCTCACAACGCAAGCAATTCGGCAAGACACTGGCCGAAATCGGCCCAGTCCATGAAATGCTGACACGAATGGACGCATTGACGGCAGCATCACGAGCACTGCTCTACGAAACATGCAAATGGGTTGACTTGCGGGACGCCTGGAATTTCGAGGCAGAAGCGCATCCTGAAAACGAGGAGGCACCTGCCAAATCCAAAGAAGCGGCGAAAGTGGCGGACGCTCTGACGCCGATGACAAAGGCATTCAACACCGAATCCGCCAACCAATGCGCATACGACAGCATACAATGCCATGGCGGCAAAGGCTACATGAGGGAGCGCCCCATTGAACGCTACTACAGAGACGCCCGCATCATGAACATCTACGAAGGCACCACTCAGATGCAGGTGGTTGCAGCCACGGCTGGCATCCTGAAAGGCAGCGTGGAACCGCTTTTCGACGAACTGGAGGCATATCCATATTCAGCCGCCGCAATGCCCTTGTTCCAGAAGGTCAAGGCGGAGCGTGTTCATACAAAGGCGGCCACCGAGGCGCTTGGCGCCGCCACTGACTTGCAGGCCTACCTGGCAAGACGCATGGTACGCGCAAACACGATCGTATTTGCCGCTTTGCTGCTGCTAAAGGAAGGAACCGTGGATGAAAGCCGGCTGGAGACCGCCAGGCGCTTCATCTGGGAGTTCCTCCCCGAGGCGAAAATGCATTCCGAAGTGATAATGGACACCATCAGCGAGGGAGACAAACAATGAAGCAGAGTTGGGAAAGCACACTGTTTGACATACAGGAACTTGACCTGAAAATCGCGGCACTGGAGGCAAATCTGGCTACGCATCCAGGACGGCTGGACGCCATCAAAAAGCAATTCGCCGAACTCAAGCAGAGAAAAGAAAACGCAGCCCAAAAAGTCACGGAAATACAGCTGGCCATACGCAAGACAGAGGGGCAAATCGAAGACCTGAAAAAACGCAAGAAGGAATTCCAGGACAAGACCGCCCTCATACGCAGCAACGAGGAATACAAGGCGGCCTTGACACAAATGGCGCTGTGCGACAAGTCGGTCTCCGATTTGGAAGGGGCGCTGGTGGAATACATGGACAAATTGGAGGAGGCACTCCAACAACAAAAAGAAGTTGCCAAGATAATCGAGGACGCAAAGGTCGTTGGAGGCGCTGAACTGGAAACCATCGAGCGTGAAAGGCAGGAAAACAAAAAAGAAATTGACGCCTTGAATGCACAGCGCCAGGCGCTTGTAGGCGGTGTGCCGACGGACATCATGGGCCGCTATGACAGGCTGCGCACAGCACCCAGCAACAACAGGCTGCGCCCTGTGTTCGTGCCAGTAGTCAAGGACGTGTGCGGCAGATGCAAAGTCAAGCAGACACCGCAGACCATAATCAACGTGCGCAAGGGACTGACCACATTCTGCTCTTCATGCGGGGCAATTTTCTATGAAGGGTAAGCAAACGGCAAAGACAGTACTCGTCACAGGCGGGGCAAAAAGGATAGGTGCCGCAATCTGCCGTTGCTTCGCGGCAGCGGGATACCGTGTGGTACTCCATTGCCATACATCTGTCAAGGAAGGAGAGGCTTTGGCGGACGAACTTGGCGGCGTGTGCGTGGCTGTGGACTTTATGGACAGCGGGGCCGTATCCTCAATCATTCCCCAACTTATAGAACTAGGATTTGCGCCTGATGTGCTGGTAAATTCCGCTTCTTTGTACAGGCGTGCCAGCCTGGAGGCCTCAATTCCCACGCTTGAGCGTGAGATGTTCGCCATAAACTTTGAGGCGCCATTTGAGCTTATGCGCTCATTCAAGGAGCATTGCAAAAAGGGCGCCATAATCAACTTAGGCGACCAGCGCACCGCATTCACTGATCCCGCCGCGGGAATCTATGCGATTGCCAAGAAGGCACTCGCATCCGCCAGCGAAGCGGCAGCCTTGGAATGGGCGCCAGACATCCGCGTTAACACGGTTGCGCCAGGACTGGTGCTCTCGCCGCCAGGAGTAAACCCCAAAGCACTAGACAAGCTTTTGCCCAAAGTGCCTATGCGCAAACGGAGCACTGAAGACGATGTGGCAAAAGCCTGCCTATATCTGGCGGAAAACCAGTCCATGACAGGGCAGACATTGTACATAGACGGTGGCCTCCATCTTCTGGGACACTCCGTTGAAACGCCAACATGACAGCACATCACCGTTGGAGGCTTCCACCAAGGCAACCTGAATGGGCGCCGCTTTGGCGCCCACATAATACTCATACACGTCATCATGATTAGACTCAACATCTCGCCGCTTTTCATTGACCATGCAGAAGAGGTCGCCGAGGACCTTAGAGACATGTTTCGCCGCAATATCATTGATTCGACGGCCTTCATGTGCCCCATGTGCCCAGAGGGAAATCCACCTATTGACAAGGGAAGCGAGTTCGCCAGGCGTTTTGCCATATTCAAGAATCTCCTGAAAGACAGCGGTCTTCCGACGGGCATTCTGATACAGTCATCGATGGGGCACGGCTGGGTGCCCAACAGTGAATCGTCCTTCCAGAAGATTGTCAAGCTGGACGGCAGAACCCAATACACGATGTGTCCAGAGGACAAGGAGTTCCGCTCCTATATCTTCGACGCCGTGGCAAAATGCGCGGCGGCGGAGCCAGATTTCTTCATGCTGGATGACGACACGCGCTTCATCACTGGGCGCAACGCATGCTTCTGCCCCCTGCACACGGCCCGCTTCAACGAGGAGTACGGCACTTCATTTGAGCCTGACGAGCTGCGAAACGAGGTGGCGGCGAAACGTGAGATGGCGGAGCGTTTCCAGGAGATGCTACGGCACTCCATGGCTGATTACGCGAAAGTGATACGCAGTGCAATTGATTCCGTCAATCCAGAGCTTTTCTGCAGTTTCTGCCAGTGCAGCCTGGACATGTTTGCCACG
>JAFSTJ010000345.1 GCA_017450525.1 Victivallales bacterium
GCGCGGGACGCGCTGGCTACTCCCAGTTATTTTTGTTTTAGGCTCTTGCAAATATGCCTATTTGTTGTTATACTTTGCCCTTGAATAACACTGTTTATGAACATAGTTAAAACAAGAGGACGGAATCATGAAAAAGCATTTTACTCTGATTGAACTTCTGGTCGTTATTGCGATTATTGCCATCCTTGCAGCAATGTTGTTGCCCGCATTGAGCAAGGCAAGGAACAAGGCCCGTACAATCTCCTGCGCCAACAACATGAAGCAGTTCACCACAATCGATGCCATCTATACCGAGGAATATGATGACTGGATAATGCCAGCCGCATGGAAGGACGGAAGCGGTTCGGGACCTAGTTGGATTCCTTTGATGATAGGTTATCTTGCTCCAGGAAACAGCTTTACTGCCAGTGTGGCTGGCATGAAGGCAGTACCTCAGCTGGTGTGCCCTGGCGAAGCCATCAAATGGGGCAATTACAATAATAGCTTGTTTTCATATACTCACTATGTCCGCAACACAGTCTGCGGTTCATGGTCCATGCGCAATTCAGAATATGCGTCCTATCGCCAGAACTACCGCATGAAAAGGCTGGATGAAATGACCCAGCCATCGATTGCAATATTCTTCTGCGACAGTGCGATGCTTAGCAACCATTCCTTCGCCTGGTGGGCGGCGCATCAGCGTGGCTGCGGAAAGCACAATGGCGGCGTCCTTACCACACCTGAAGCGACTAGCAATGTCATCTATCTCAACGGTGACGCGAACATGAGCTTTGGCGACGGGCATGTGGAATCCAGGCATGACCCATACGTCAGCATGGCAACTGACGATTACAAGACAAAGGGCTTTGACATCAGTCGCAGCAAAGGCATATGATTTTGATTGGCTGTCCAGACGGACAGGCGTTTTAGAAATTAGGGAGAGTAAAAAGAAATGAGCACACTTGCCATTGATGGTGGAAAGAGAGTTTTTCCAGAGGGTTTTACATTTGAAGGATGGCCGCCGGTCTATCCAGAAACTGCCGATAAGATGAAGGAGTTGTACCTCTCACATGCATGGAGTTACAACGGCAAATACGAAAAGCAGTTCTGCAAGGACTTCGCAAACTACCATGATGCGGAATATGGCGTCTTCATGGTGAACGGTACAGTTACAATTGAATGCGCGCTGGCGGCACTGGGCGTAGGCCCTGGCGACGAGGTCATCGTCCCAAGTTGGACATGGCTGGCGACTGGCACAGCAGTGGTGTTCCTGGGCGCGACACCTGTCTTTGTGGACGGCGAGGCGGACACGTTCTGCATGGACCCAGCAGCATTCGAGGCGGCAATTACCCCGCGCACAAAGGCTGTTGTTCCAGTGCACCTGTTCGGCTCCATGGCGGATATGGACCGCATCGTGGAAATTGCCCGCAAGCACGACATCAAGATCGTTGAAGACTGCGCACATGCCCACGGCGGCAAGTGGAATGGCAAGGGCGTTGGCAGCCTGGGTGACATCGGCAGCTTCAGCTTCCAGCAGTCCAAGATCATGACTTCTGGCGAAGGCGGGATTTGCATCACTAGTGACGAGAAGTACCGCGAACTCTGCTATCGCCGCAAGCACATCGGCAATCCAGGTTTCCCATACCGCGTCACACCGACACCATCGCCTATCGATTATCTCTGCCACAACTACCGCGGCACTGAATTCCAGGCGCTGATTCTGCAAGACCAGCTGGCGCACCTCAAGGAAGACACCAAGTTGCGCATGGACAATGTGGCATACCTCCGCGCTGGACTGGAGCAAATTCCTGGCATCGGCACGCAGAAGCCAGGCCGTTGCGCTACCGAGCAGAGCTACTATGTGTTCGGCATCACCGTGGAGCCAGAGGTCCTCAAGGAAGGCAAGACGAAGGCTGACGTCATCAAGGCACTTAACGCCGAAGGCGCAGTTGAGGTATTCGCTGGCTGGGGCGCCACCACATACAAGCAGACATTGTGGAACATCTCAGAGAAGCACTACCGTGTGGAGAGTTTCGAGGTGGTGGAAAACATCATCAAGAATAAGATCATCCTGCTGGACATCCGCTGGCTGATGGACCGCAAGAACATCGATATGCTGCTTGAGGCCTTCCGCAAGGTCATGAAGGAATACAGCAAATAAGTTATAAGTGGACAGTGGACAGTGGACAGTGAAATAGTTGATTACATAAATCTGTCCACTGTCCACTGATCACTGTCCACTGTTCTCAGTCCACTGATCACTGTCCACTAATCACTGTTTATTCATCCGCCCAGTCATTGCCATAAGTATGCCCAGCAAGGCCAGCATGACCAAGGCGCCTGCCAGGAGTGCATAGTCCTCCAGTTTCAGTAGCACGAAAATTACGCCATACGAGGCCAGCATTGCGATGCACATGCCCACTACTGCGCCCAGTTTTCTGAATATCATAGAGCAATAGAATGCGCAGAGGCCAGATATTGCGGCCACAGACAACCAATACGCCACGTTGAAGGCGATATGCTCGCTTAGCGCAAGAGTCAGCGCATAGAACAAGACCAGAGACAATGCCGCCAGGCAGTACTGCATGGGGTGCATCCACACGTTTGTAATGCGCTCCGCAATCAGGAATGCGATAAGCACAATCAGGAAAATCAGTATGCTGTATGTTGCAGCCCGTGTAACCTGCGAATAAATATTCGCCTGTTTTATGAGGGAAACACCTGCTTTTGGCAGATAGGTGTCATCATCTTTGCCGCGTGCAATCCAGGTCTGCGATATATTGCGGTTGAATTCGTTGATTTTCCAACTGGCCTTGAAGCCATTGTTGTCGATAGTCCTGTCCGCAGGCAGGAAATCGCCATCGAAACTAGGTGTATTCCATGGCGAGGACAATTCAATCAAGGTATCCCTTCCTATAGGGACGATTTGCAGCGTGCGGCATCCATTCAGCGAGAATGATGCCTTGAAGTTCAAGCTTCCTTCAGGCATTTTGCCGTTGGCGGGCAGTTTTACGGGGATATTGATGCCGCTGTTGATTGGCGCATTGTGCGCGTTTATACCTGGATATGCCCTGTTTTCCGAGCAGCTTGCCTCTATTTTTATATTGGAAAGTCCAATCATGTCCGTTATGCCGACGCAAATCTTGGCGTTGGCATAATCCGCCACCCAGTCGCCTGACAAGGAAATGTCATCGGAAAAATCGCATTGCATCTCAATCTGCGAACGGTAGAGGATAACCTCGTAAATGCCGCGATACCGTGTTTCAGGCTGCATTGTGCCGATGACTTTCAGTGTTTTGGGCACTACGTACATCGTGGCGCGCTCGGAACTCTGCTTTATGGAGCCGTCCTTGAGTTTCTCGCTCCATTCACGCTTTACGGGAATTGCCAGCAAAGGTCCCGCAATATGCTGTATGTTGCCCCATTTCGACGCGATTTCGTCCGCCACGCTGTCAGCCAGATTGCTGCGGCTATTGGTGAGGCTGGATACCATCAGCATTGGGATCTGGCAGAACAGCAGAATCACGCCTATCAGGCAAAACTTCAAAAACAGTGACTTGCGCATCCGCATGTTAAGATCATGCAGGAACTTGCCTGTACTGAAATCCTCTTTTTCCTCTGACATTTACATTCCTCCTTGTTGTTTTATTGCAATTTGACGTTAAGACTTCAATGGAAATAACGGCCGAAAGCCCGTTTTTATTTGTGTAAAATACCAACAGTTACCTTGAAATCAAAGCAAAGACATACATTTTATGGCTCAATATGCCGTACGATTTCAATACATGAATTAACAAGGAGCAGCATTACAATGAATTATTCAGTAAAGTCGGTTGAGAAGGTGCCAGGGGCGAACTGCGATTGGAACGAGTCAATCTGGGAGGGCGCAGAGCTTGTTAGGCTGGAGAGCATACGCCCCGAAAGCAGCGAGCATCATCCAAAAGTGCAGGCAAAGGTGGTTCATGACGAGGACTGCATCAGCGGCATTTTCAATGTGGAAGACCGCTATGTCAGAGCGGTGCACACTCACTACCAGGACATGGTATGCACAGATTCCTGCGTGGAATTCTTCATCAAGCCTAGTGTGGGCAATGGCTATTTCAATCTGGAAATGAACGCGGGCGGCGCATTCTTGTTCTACTATGTGAAGAATCACCAAGTGGTTGGTGAGGCGTACAAGGAATACATACACGTGGCACCCGAGCACGGCTCCTTCATCACAGTGAAGACAAGCCTGCCACCTGTAATCGAACCCGAAATTACGGAACCCACCACCTGGCAATGCCAGTTCATCATTCGCCGCCAGGCACTGGAGCCATACTGCGGCCCCCTGGGCAAACTGTCTGGCCAGACCTGGAAATGCAACTTCTACAAGTGCGGAGACAAGACTTCGCACCCACACTGGATAAGTTGGGCGCCTGTGCCAATCCTGAACTTCCACCTGCCAGACTGTTTCCAGGATATGTATCTGCTGTAATTGCGTTTTGTGCGCGGTCATTTTTGTTCAGTGCGCGGTCATACTTGACCGCGTTTAAAAATAAACCAACCTGATTAATCACCATGGAAAAGTCACTTGTTTTGTTTTTGCTGGTGTCGTTGCTGGGTTTTTCTGGCATGATCAATATGGATGGAAAACTGGATGAGCCGCAGTGGAAGGAAGCCCGTGTCCACAGCGATTTCCAGGACTTCAAGGGCACCAAGAACAAGGTCATAATGCCGCAGACCTCGTTCCGCATCTGCAACGATGGCGACAACCTCTATTTCGGCATTCGCTGCGACGAGCCATTTATTGACAAAATCAAGGCACCTGTCCAACCCTATCCATGGGGTTGCGATTTGGTGGAGATTTTCCTTTCACCAGCCTGCAAGCAGGATGAGTTCTACCAGTTCGTGGTGTCAGCAGGCAATGTCAGGTGGTGCCAGTACTACTATGAAAGCGGCCATATCAAGCCAGATCCAGGATACGCGCCGCTGTGGGATAGCGCCATTCATATTGGCAAGGACTTCTGGTCCTGCGAGGTCAGGATTCCGCTGGCAGGCTTCTACCATACCCGCAACAGGATTTGGCAGACTGAATGGCTAGTGAATATTACCAGGGACAGGGTAGCCGAGGCAAAAGGCAGCATCACCTGGAGCCCGCTTATCTACGTCAACCAGGAAAGTTCTCTTTTCCGCAAGTTGAAAGGCTTTCCAGTACGCCAGGACAAGGATGACTTCTCCATTGAGAGCATAGCCGCAGAAATCAGCCGTTTTGATGGAAAACTCTACCATGGGAAATTGACACTGGGCATTTATTCTGCGCTGGGTGGAACCCATAGCATTGTATACCAGGGCCGCAAGGAGCAAATTAAACTGTCAAGTGGCGAGAACAAAATTGAACTGCCATGCAGTTTTGACAAGGTTAATTGCCGCAGCAAGGTCAAGTTCGTGCTTGACGATGGCGAGACTTTGGGCCGCGAATACCCAATCATGCTGGAGTACGAGCCAGTCTCCATCAAACTCACGACGCCAGGCTATTCAGACACTTTCTATCCTGGGCAGGACAAGAGCAAGATAAAGGGCATTGTGCGCCAGCGCAGCAAGGGAAAACTGACACTTGAGATACAGGGCCAGGGCATCAAGCCACAGAAACTGGAGTTCCAAGGCGACAAACTGGAGCATCCATTTACATTTGACGCCAATGGCATCGGCACTGACGGTGCATTGCTCACCGCCAAGGTGGAAGGCGGTCAGGCGCAGGTCAAGGTAAATGCGCCTGCACCGACAAAAAACAGGATGGTCTGGATTGAGAACGGCTATATTGTGCAGGATGGCAAGCCCATATTCGTGCGCATGATTGAGGGCTTTGAGGGATTTGGCACGGGACGCCGCTTCAATGAGTTCATGAAGCCAAGACGTGATTCATTCTGCACAAACAATGACATTGTGCTAAGAAGAACACTAGAGCCCTCCAGACTTCTAAAGGGCATCGAGGCGGAGGCCGTCAGGGACATTGAGCCAAGCCCCGAACTGCTGAAGAAAATCAAGGACAAAATCGAGGCCATACGCAACCAGGATTTCACATACTATTTCCTCATTGACGAGCCAGAATGTAGGAACATATCACCAGTTTATCTAAGACACCTCTACAAATACGTCAAGTCCCTGGACTTGTTCCATCCTGTCATGATATGCAGCCGCGCTGGTGCCCGCTATGCGGATTGCGCAGACTACATTACGGCGCATCCATACTGGGCGCCATACTTTGACGGCAGGGGCAATCGCCTCCTTACAATCCCACTTCACAAGATTCCAAATTACTTCAATGCCTGGCTTGCCCCTAACAAGGCATCTGGCTTGGTGCCGCAATGCTTCAGCTACCGCAATTACTGGAACAGAATGGCCGATTATCCCACATTGGACGAACTGGATGCCGCTATCTGGATTTCCGTTGTGACAGGCGTGACTGGCATTGAAACCTTCAACTACCACGACCTGGGGGACAGGGCGGTCATATACGAGGGTTCTCGCTACATCATGCAGTCACTGAAAAGGCTGGATAAATTCCTGCTGACGCCTGACAAGAAGGCATTGGATGCTCCAGAGGGAATGTTCTCAGCCATATTCACCGCCGATGGCGAAAAGTTGCTCATACTTGTGAATGTAACAGGCAAGACAGCCCATTTTGAAAGCAGCCTCAAGGGCCTGCATGAATTCAGGGGCACGCGTACTTTCAATGGAGCGATTGAC
>JAFSTJ010000346.1 GCA_017450525.1 Victivallales bacterium
GACGCGATCTAGTTTGACCTGGCGTGTCTCCATTTCGTAGAATACCACGCATGCCTTTGGATTTCTGTCGCGTGGTTGTCCCACGGAACCAACGTTGACCATCACCTTGCGGTCTGTAGGGATGATTTTTGGCTTTTCGTAATAGTCCAGCTGTGGTTCATTGGGTGCCATGTCCATGCCCAGCAGGGGGCTATGGCTATGGCCGCAGAATGCTAACTGGCACTGCTGGTGCATGAAGTTGGTGAGGAAAGATCGTTCATCTATGCAATATGACCAGCGTGCAGGTGCAAATGACGAGTGCAGGATGGAGAAGTCATCTGCCTCCATCTGCATTGGCAGTTTCGACAGCCATTTCAGGTCGTCCATTGACAGTTGCATCTGCGTCCACTCCACGACTTGCTTAATATCGGGGCGCAGTTTTTCCACGCGTGGGTCCATGAGCAACGTGACATATTCATCATGGTTGCCCATGACGCACTGTATTTCCCTGTTCTGAATTTCATGCAGGCATTCCGCTGGGCATGGACCATATCCCACAATATCACCCAGGCACAGTGTCACATCTGCGCCCACCTTTTCAATATGGGCGAACACCGCCAGCAGTGCGTCGATATTGGAATGAATATCGCTGATAAATGCAATACGCGTCATTTTGTCTCCTTTGGTGCAATTGGCAGCCATGTTGGGACTGACATATTGCCCGCCTTGTCCTTTACCACCAGGCGCAGCCACCTAATGCCCTCGTTGCGCCATTCGCTGAAGTCGTACCTATCCTTGTCAGACACAGGATATGACTTCAGCAGTGCATCGCCATCATACACATCAACGGATGCCACGCCGCTAATGTCGAATGCGGTGATTCTGGCGTTCAGCTTGGCGGTCTCGCCGAAGATGTGGAAATCGTCCAGCAGCAGCGTGTCCCTGTGAACCACGCCGACGCGCTGGAAATGCACCGCCTTGATGCGCATCTTGTCCACGTCCTTTATGCCCTTGTCAACCAGCATCTGCCTTACATTGAATGCATAGTTGATCCACTTGCCATTCTCCCATGTGAAGGATTGCTTTGTATTGAGTTCAGAGGCCTCCTTTGCAGGTTTTGTAAGCGAGATCATGTATGTCTTGTTGTCCTCCGTTATGAGGAGCAGCCGCGCCTTCATGGTCTTTCTGAATGTGGTGGTGGACAGCCTGAAGGCGATGTACGGGCACTTTGCCAGCTCCCATTTTACATTTGCGGCTATTTCCGCCGTGCCATAATGGCTGTGATGCACAAGATGCGCTGAACTTCCGATGGTATTGTCTATCCTGATTTCCTGCCCTCCGCCTGTGGGATTGAAGCGCCGTGCAGCTGACTTGTGGCCTTCCCAGTTCCACCCCGCGCAGTAGCCTTCTTTTTCAGTAAGATCTATACTGTACCAATTCGGTCCACGCTTGTCCTCTGCGTAATTGATTTTTATGGGGAAGTTCAGGTCATCGCATGAATTTCCCGCGCCGTCGCTGACATTGCTGACTGTGAATGTAAGTGTATCGCCGTCCTTCGCCTTGTCCAGCATCCGTCTCATAATCATAGAATAATTGAAGAACACGACGTCCCTGCTGCTGTTGCGCTCATATTCATGGGACCAGCTGTTGATCTTGAACTCAGCCTTGCCCGACTTGAATACCGCCTTGTCCAGGTTCCATGGCGCACCGCCCGAAGTGCCCACGTTTATTTGCAATGCCTTGCCATTGTACAATGGATTCGATGTATTGACAATGCTGGCGGAAATGCTGGGCTTTGCCCTGTCCAGCAGGAATGGCAGATCTGTAATAGGCGATACATTGCCTGCCTTGTCCGCAGCCCGCAACAGGATATGGGCGATGCCATCCTTGATGCCGCCTGGCAATTCAGGTGTAATCTTCTCGCCTGGCTTGCAGCGCTTCCATTGCTTGACTTCCCGCCCATCGTAAATATCCGTCTCCTGATAAACTGCGTATTCCACGTAATCCACACCGTCAAGGTCAAAGTAATGCGGCGTAAACGCCAGTTTTTCAGCGGTATTCACCGCAGGCGCGACAGTTATGTCATCCAGTTTCAAATTGCTGTAGAGGCCCGTCTGGTCTGGCCTGCCATGGCTTGCGATTCGGAAGTTGACTACATTGTAACGGCTTTTCTGGTATGGACGATTTGTGAACGCATCTGGCACAAATCCCAACCAGGAATGCCACTTGCTGTCCTGCTCGAAAGGCTTTGCATAACGCACGCCGCGACTGTCATTGCTGCTCTGCCATGCCAGTTTGATGGGATTGCCTGGATATATGAGTGACACATTGCACATGTCATCCGCATTGTATCTAAAGAAGAACAGGGGGTATTCCGCCACGGAATGCACTAGTGCGTAATCCGTGGCAAGGTTGCCGTTTCCTGGAACATTGCTTATACGCACATACCTGCCCGCCTCTGCATCGCTGTCCAGCAATGTCATGCGAGGCCTGTTCTGCTTGATTAGTGGCAATTGAATATCGTCCCCCTCAAAGCCAAGCCACATCTTGACCATGCCATCTACCTTCATCAATGCAGGCGGGCCGTTCCTGCGTGCCTTGTCCGCAGCCTCAAGACTGACATGGTGCACATTCTCCGCATCCAGCCGCACTTCGCACTCAAGTTTGCCCTTTGCGAATGCCTCCGCCGCCTTGTCGGTACGCGGCATCCTGGCTGTAGCAAATACTCCCTCCTTGCCGTTTTTCACTGGCTCAAGTGCCAAAGCAATCCCATTGACCGACAATTTCAGCGCCCCCATGCGATAATCCGCGTATGGCTTGCCATAACTGAGTTCCAGCGTATCAAGCGCCTCCTGAGACCATGCCAGCCGCACATCTGGCTTGCCAGCCTGCACCCAATCCACTTGCGCAGTCAGTGCAGTGCGCCCCTTGTTCAAATCCACGTATGCAGTTGCATATTCCCTGCCCTCGGCGCACTTGTCCAACTGTGCCGCCAGTTCCTTGGTGTCTGTGGTCATCTTTGGCCTGGCGGCATGCAAATCGTGCCTGGCATTGCCACGCACACCTTCGCCGAGCACAATGTCAGGCCGCTTGAAGAATATAGGTCTGAAATCGCGTATCGCGTACGCATCGCCTGGCGCATTGCCACCAATGCCCGATGCCAGGAAATCAAACTGTTCCAGCCCAAAACCGCCAACGCGCACCACGCGCTTGTCATCCTCTGCAGCAGTATTGCGCACCCAATTGGGCAGCCACACCGTTACAGTAGTCCATCCGTCCTTATCCAGCAAGGCCTCCTTTGCAGTGGGCTTCACCTCACTCTCGCCTGTCTTCTGCCAATATGCGCCAGAGAAGTCATCACCCGATATCTTGTGGAAATGCCTCAGCAAGAGCGTTTTCTTGTCATCATTTTTATGTATGGTATAGAAGAAATTGAACCTGGCTGTCTCGCTGCGTTTTACATCGAATCTGAAGCCAGCCACATTGGCAACTTTCAAATCAGGCAGTTTTGCGTTCAACTTCATTTCGCCAGCGCCCAGCTTGTTAACCAGCATAATGCCATCCGTATTTGAGGCGAATGACATCTGGCTGCCTTGTGCAACTCCGTCCTTGTATTCCCAATAGCGCATTTCCATGGCATTCAAGGGGAAGCCATTTGCAGTGCTGTCCCAATGCTCTGGAGCAGGCTCCTCCTTCTTTTCAGGAATATCATTTGGAAGCAGTCTCACATTATGCTGCTTCGTAGTCGCCTTCTCGTATGTGATCTTAATCTGCGCCAATGTCATGCTGTGGTCGAAGGTCCATATTCCAAGGCATCCCTCGTTCAGCACATTGTCATCATTGCTGGTCATAACCAGTTCATCGTCAAACCAGAATTCTAGTTTGTTGCCAATCTTGCGCAACTTGAGGTAGTACCATGCGCCATGAATGTCCCTGCCACGTGCAATCAGCGGATTAAGAATGCGGCGGTATGTTCCTTTCCTGCGGCGCGGCACCATGTATGCATCGGATTTATTGATACGCTCGCCATTTCTGTACAGATATGTCCAGTTTTGGGATTTATTCTGGTCCCATTCAGAGCAGGTCACCGTGTAGCCAGAGGATGCAGTATTGTCCTTGGACATGATGGTGCAGTTCATGTTGCCCGCCTTGTCATAGTAGCCATGCCTGGTGCCCGCATAGAATTCCAGCGTCATGTCGCCCTGGAAACGCTGCTTCCTCCAGAAGGCCCCCATGGTGTCCAAGGACTGCGCTATCATGTGGGACCAGCTGGCAGTGCATTGGAAGCGGTTGATAATCTGCCAGTCGCCACCATTCACCAGCCAGTCGTGAGGCGATTCATTGAAGAACTCGTCTATCACATTCATTCTAGTGACCTTGCTCTTCTCCATGTCCTTGCTGGTATATTTCTTGGTGAGAAGCCTCGTGCCGTATTCACGCAACGGCAAGGCAAGCCTGCGGGTGTTCAACACCTTGCCGCCACAAGACAATTCAAGCCAGTATCCCTCCAGAGAAACCGCAATGCACGTATCCGCCTTGGGCGCCTCGATGACGAAGTTCTCGCTAAAATCGTCTGGCCCAGTCATGCGCACTTCCTTGTCCGTCATGACAATCTTGAGTGCGCCTTCCTTCGCGCCATCCGCCAAACCGAAATGTATTTCGCCTCCAACTTTATATGGCAAGGACATGTTGAAGTCCCCGAAGAAATCGCCCTTGTGGTACAGGATATCCCCTCCACCGCCAATCCACTGCCCTTCGGCGGCAGCCCAATGGCGCATGAACGGGTCATGCTCAAACACAACATTCTTCTGTTTCAGTTCATGTGTCCTGACACGGCGGCGGGACATCTCCATGCCCGTGAACCGCGCGGAACCTCCCGCTGGCAAATACAAGCCAGCCGCGCCCGAGGTCACCTCACCACGCTTGAATATCAGCGCATCATCGCAGCAACAGCGCAAGGTACCAGCCGCATCAATCTCCATAAGCAACTGCACCTCGTCCTTCCAGGGTATGTCAAAACTGTCCAGCGTGGACTTTCCGCCAGGCGCAAAACGCAGCAACTCCAGATGCGCCATCTTGTCATTGCGACTGCGTGTAAATACATAGAATGGGTTGCCCACGCCATGCCAGCCAGCCAAAATGCCAGCCTTCTCGCCACGCACCATCGTGGAAAACACCACTGACTTCTCATGGCTGCGCCCAAGCACCAGCATTTCCTCCTGGTTTGTTGCGGACAACTGCAACGCATACGGCTCGTGGGGCAGACTGATTTGTGGCGGCGTAGCAGTATTCTGCCTCATAGCCTCAGTGGCATATACAGTATTTGATGCAATGTCATTTGCGCTCTCAAATGCAATGTCGCCATACGCAGACACCGTTACGTCATCGAAGCGTGTTTCATCTGGAGTGCTTGCGTACAGACCAATCCTGCCGCCAGATGGCAGAGGCGCACGATAGCGGAAAAGCGGTGCCTTGTCCAAAGTGGCTATGATTTCGCCATTGCGCAACGATACGCCTGGCAGATACCACTGGCAATTGTATAGCGGCAATTCCACACGCGCAAGTATCTTGCGCCCCGCCTTGTCCTGCTTCCAAAGCCTGACCTCGCCACCATTGTCCCTGTACAGCGTAAGCGCATAGAATTCACAATCCTTGCCCTGCCCTCTGCAAAGGAATACAATGCCCGCCTCGCCAGCCTGGGGCTGCATGGAAGCCGTCAGCGTATAGTTGTCAAACAAGTCGCTGCCTGTGGTAATCAGTGCCTCCTCCCGCTTGCCGCTGCCCTTGAGTGAATAGAAGTTCGGCGACTTGTCCGCAGAAGGTGGTGTTCTTTTCATTGTGTCCTGATTTGTTTCGGGACGTATTATGGATTCCAGCAATGCGGTATGTATGTGCCAGTTTCCGAATTCCTTTTTCCACGGCTGCAATTCATCCTTTGCGCCTGGTTCTATCATGAAGTCGGTCTGATAGTCTGGCCTGGCTGTGATCTGGAAATCCAACTGCTTGCTAAGTTGCACCTGAGACGCATTTGGCCACTCCAGCTTGCATCCCTCCAATGCCATCGGCGCCTGCATCTCGCCGCAAAGACGCCCATTCACGTAGTATGCCCACCACTCCTCGCGGAACTTAATCAGCATATCGTATGCGCTGGCCTCTTCAATGCCCCCATAGTTCATAGGCTGCGGCAAAGCAATCTGCGTGCCCTTGGCATCATTGCAGGTGACCTCCCAGCCACCATCATTGATGCATATCAACGCCACACGACCATTCCCATTGACTCGCAACACCAGGGGTGGAGTGCCAGGACGCCCTGCCAAGCCAAAGACAAGGTTGCCCTCCGCCTTGCGAAACTGCATCAACTCCGTCCAGTCCTCGCAATACACTACTACCGCAAACAACGCAAACAGCAATAATAAGGTCTTTCTCATCTTTCTTTTGTTTTTTATGCGAGCGCGAACAGCGCCCAATCAAATTGCCTGGTTCTGTGCGCGGGCATTCTTGCCTGCGGAACATTCATTTCAGCCCGAAGCGTCTCCTGAACAAACACAGCAATATCGCCGCGCCTGCAAACACCGCCGCCATCACCCAAGTTGAAGCCAGGTGCCTCGTGCTTGTGCTAGCAGGTATGTTGGCAGACAAGGGCACCTTGCCCGCCTCAAACTCGCCGTATGCAAAATAACGCCCACCTGTGATGCGCGCCACATCCCTCAGCAACGCCTCGTTGAACGCGGTCTTCTCCATTTCGCGTCCCGCAGGTGCCGCCACAAAGAACGCCTCCCTGGACAGCGTCCGCCCAGGCAAGGCAATACTATACTGCACACGGTACTCCCCTTCAACCTCTGGATACATCAATGCCGAATAGCGCCCCTCCTCGTCCGCAGCAGCCTCCAGCACAAGTTCCTGCACCGTACCATTGGGGCAACTTACACGGGCATTCACGGTGGCATTTGCCGCAGGATTGAATTCATCATCCAGCACGTGCAATTCCAGGGCAAATTCCTCCCCCGCCTCGGCAAGCCGCCCGTTCAGTTCCAGCACTCGTGGCCTAGCCGCCTCGGCAAGCCACTGGAACAGCGCAGCCCACCAGGCGTCATGAAGCCTGTTTCCCGCAAGTCTCCAGCGCCAGGTATTCTCCAGCCCAGTCTGCGCCACGCGACCTGCCCCGAATGGAAGCCCCGCCACCAACGGAAGACCCGTGCCATATTGGAAATCCACCAATGCCATCGGCCTGGCTGACCTCTTCAAGCCCTGCAATATCCCGAATGCCTCACCCTGTTTCAGAAACACGCCCGATGCAAATGCATTCAAGTTATTCACATTTTTTGCAAGCAGAGCATCCTGGCATAAGCGGAACTTAGCAGGCATCGCGGATTGTGTAAACTGCACTTCCTGTGCAGGCAGCATTGATGACAGTGTTTCAGGCACTTTATCCAAGGCCCCCCGCACCAGAAGTCCGCCTCCCTTGTTCTCCACAAAGGCCCGTATTGCAATCAAGCCCTTTTCTTCCAAAAGCGGCACTGCCCTGGCGTCAAGGCATACTATATCAAAGTCATCGTAAAATGCAGTATCCTGCGGGAATGAATTTTCTGGTGGGCGTATTTTTTCAGGGAAGCCCGTAGCAATGAAGTGCCTATCTCCAACTGCGGTAATTACGGAGGCCGCAAACTGCGGATTCACTGCGGTGAACTGGTTCAGGAATCGCTGCTCCCAATCCAACCCGCCAAGAAGGAAAAGAATCCTGAATTGCGGCGGCGGCAATGCCTCCACCGCCGCAAAGGCGGCATTGTTGTCTTGTCTGGCCTCTTTTGCACTGGAGAAAACTGTGACTTTGTAGGAGTGGAATCCTTCCGTGCGAGGCTTGACCGTAAAATCCAGCACCGCCGCCCCACCCTGGAACTGCAGTGTCCTCTGTTCAAGGACATTGCCCGCCTCGGACAATGTCACCGTCAGTTCCCCTGCCCTGCCACCATTCACCAGCGCGGTAAGATTGCAATCCGCATCCCGCTGCGTTTTAAGCGA
>JAFSTJ010000347.1 GCA_017450525.1 Victivallales bacterium
ACCCGCAAAGCACCGTCCTCTGGGACAGCTTTTACGTATTTTGGACCACACGGCAGGACATTTTGCCCGTAGATATTATGAAGAGCCGATGCGGCTAGCCGATTGCCAACCTCTTTTTTATTCTGCGGATGAATGTCATCTTCCTCTCCTGTATCCAAAGCAGTAACCATGAAAACCTGAGGCAGTGTATGACAAACCATGCCTTGTGCATGGCGAAGCACCGCCCATGCGGAAAAAGCATCATAACTTCTTGGACTACGGAAATCCGCCAACTGGACCTGTATGAATGGCAATTCCGGCTGGTCAAAATGGAAACGCCAATCACGGATCATGGTCTCCAGTTTCTGTTTATATGTTCTGGCATTTTGCAAATTGTTGGCATTCGTTTCGCCCTGATACCAAATAACACCCTGAAACGCAAATGAGAGCAAAGGCCTGATCATACTGTCGAACAGCAGTCCTGGCGTGTTGTGTTTATTGATACCGTACAACGGCGGCAGTATGATATGCCCCAAGTCATATTCAGACTTGGCTTTCCATACGCCACACAGGGGTATTTCCTTTCCTTCCCCTGACAGAACGTAGAATTTGTCGAGTCCAACAAAACCACCGTCGAACGCAAAGGAAAATGCCCGAATTGCAATGGTGTTTTCTCCCTCCTTGACCAAATTGCCAGGGATTGCATAACTCCTCGGCTGATTCCAGAAAACATCTTCCAAATCTTTGCCTGTACGTCCAATTTCCACTCCGTTGAAATAGGTGATGTCTTGTTTGTCAATGCCACCAAGGTGGAGAACCAATTCCTTTCCCGCCAGTTCTGCTGGAATTGTCACTTTCCGTCGCACCCAAACTGCGCCATCCCCCGCAATCCCCTGCGCTATCCAACTGCCTGGGACCTGCATCTCATGCCATTGTGAATCATCTAGTCCAGAATCTGCCCAGCCTTCGCCAAATCCCTGGTTGCCACGATCAGGTCTGGCGATTTTCTTGATTTGCGCCACTAAACTTTCTGTTTCATCAGTCCATGTGGCTTTTTCTCTACGAAGTTTTTCCCAGTATTCCAAACTAGGGCGAGTATCGGGATTGCTCCGCAATGCCGCGGAACTTGTCCAGGTTTCCACCATGGAACCACCCCATGAACAGCATATCAAACCGACTGGGACTTTCAATTCATTATGGAGTTTCAACCCAAACCAGGCTCCTATTGCGGACGCATTCGGAGCGTTTTCCGCAGTCATTGGCAGCCAGGAACCTTCAATATATTTTTCTCGGCATCCAGTTACCTTCGTCGGAACCGTATAAAAATGGATTTTAACAGGCTCTGTGATTTGCCTCAAATATTCTTGTTCCTGTTTCCAACGCAGCGGTTCCTCACCATCTCCAAAAGCATTGGCGTTCCAGTTACTGCCAAGACAGTAATGCATATTGGATTGTCCTGAGCAAAGCCATACTTCTCCAACATAGACATCATGCAGAACAACGGCTTCTCCAGGCACATCTGGAACGGATACAGTCAATTCAAACGGGCCTCCAGCATTCAGCGGAGGCATCTGCAACAGGAAGTCGCCACTGCTGGATGACTTAGCATATCCCACCAGACCAGTGATTTCCGCCTTGACCAAAACGTCCGGCAGAGTTTCTCCCCAAACAGAAATTGGCCGATTTCTCTGCAACACTACTCCATCAGAAAAAAGAGAACCTAGTTTCATCATTTTATTTCCAATCCTCAAGCTTCTGCATTGGCTCTATGGGCTTGCCTGGCCATACTTCGCATCCTGTCGTGCTGAAGCCTTCCCAGGGATTCATATTTGTCATTCCATAACACGCAAAGCGCAGAAAGTATTTCAGGCGTTAAGCAGGAAATCCTTCAGGTAATTGTCAAATGCCTCCAAGTCGTCCAGGCGCGTGGCCTCGCATACAGCCAGTTTCTCCTTGATGGCTATTCCACCCAGGGATTCAGGATATGCCTCGTATATTGAGCGCAGCCTGTCCAGCGTCTCCTTTACCTGCAGGAGTTTGCCACGCAGTTCCTTGACGAAGCCAATCGTGACAATCTTGTCATCCTGCCTGGTGACATCATATACCTTTATGGCATCAATCACCTGACGCAGCAATTTTACAAATGGCATTGCCGCACCATAGTATTCGCAGAATTTCCCAGTGATGTCCAGATTCTGGTCATCGGGGAATATGCGGTCTGGGTCAATGTGCTTCTGCACCCAGTTGTCATTGCGGTAACAGTCCCTGACATCTTTCCTGCGGAAATCGGGCACCTCCATGGGCTGCCCTTCCGCCACAGCGCTCCGCAGCGCCTGAATGCCCGTGAGCGTGACATCGGCAGCCGCATACACATTCCACGGCGACTTTTCGCCCGTGAGAATCTCCCGCGCAAAATAGTAGAGTTCCCAGAAATCGCCGCCACCATGTCCTGCCGCATCAGCCAAGTCACCCAGTTCTGGCCAATCTGGCTCCACATGTATGCCGTGGGAACTGCCCATGGCGCCAACTTTCAGCATCAGCGAGGGATATGATTCAGCAGCGGCACGGGTGCCGTAGAAACGCACGGTTCTGCCGTCAGCCGATGTTCCACCCATCAGGTTGCGTACAATGCCGCCATTGCTCATATATACCAGTGATGGGCACATGGCGCAGAGATTGGGCATTATGCCGTCCACCTTGCGTCCCTTTCCATGCACTGCGCCCTCATAGAGCACGTCCGTGGGAAATGCCACCACTTTTTCAGGGCGCAAGCCTGTTATCACCATGGCTGGCCCCAGTGAATGCGTGCAGTAGTAGTGGTAGTTCAGCCAGCCACGCCAGGCATGAAGACGGTTGCCAGGAACGGTGTCCTGCGTGCTGAGGCAGGCATTGGTCCCGCCATGGATGTATTCGAATTCCGCATACTCCAGTTCGCCGAAGAAGCCTTCCTTGTAGAGTTTCGCCAGATACAGGTTCTTCTTGTCGAAGGGATAGTTCTCCGCCAGGTTATAGACCAGGCCCGATGCCTCCACGGCCTCCACCACCTC
>JAFSTJ010000348.1 GCA_017450525.1 Victivallales bacterium
AGACGCTGAACGAATACCAGAAGCGCGGTCGGCTGGTGGCTGTGAACATGCTGGAGGCACAGAAGGCTATCCGCGATTTATGTTCGGACAGGAACAGGACGGTGCTCTACCGCCGTTTCATGCTGCGCATTGCCAACGCTGTTGCGGAAAAGTTCCAGTGCAAGGCATTGGTGACTGGAGACAATCTGGGGCAGGTGGCAAGCCAGACGCTGGACAATATGTCCATAATCAACGCTTCCGTGCCAATAATGGTGCTGCGTCCACTGCTTACCTTTGACAAGTTAGATATAATGGACATCGCCCGCAAAATCGGCACGTTCGAGCAGTCTCTCATAGATGTGCCTGACAGTTGTACCGTATTTGCTCCAAAGGCACCTACCACGGCTGCTGTGATGGAAAGGGTTCTTGAGGACGAGAAGTTATTGGATATACCAGCGCTTCTACAGGCATGCCTGGAAAATACTAGCATCATAAATCCAAACAGTTTCAAGACACATAGGTTTCTTGACTGCTGATTTTACTTGTAAATCATGAAGAAAGGGCGTTTTTGTTTTGCGGCAAGTGAGAATTGCGCGGACTTGTTGTATCTGAGCGGATTCTCAGCGCCTGATGCGTTCCTTTGGCTGGAGTTCGAGGGACAGCAGTTCATAGTTGTAAGCCCATTGGAATATGGCAGGGCTTGCAGCCAGGCAAAGGACGGCATTCGCGTTCTCTCCTACGAAGAGGCAAAAAAACTCTTTGGCATCAAAAAACTGAAAATATCCCAGATAATCGCAGGTGCCGCCCGTATCGCGAATGTCTGGAATTGGGAGACGCCAGGGCATTGCCCGCTCTCTCTGGTAGAGGCAATACACAAGACCAATTTAAAGACGCTGGACGGCAAGACCAGTGGCAAAAAGATTTCAATCAAGGCGTTCAAGGGCGATTTCTGCCCTGGACGCGCTGTAAAGACCGCCGATGAGGCGGAGAAGTTGCGCCAGGCGGAAAACATCGCGCAGGCAGGACTTGCCAGGGCATTGCAGATCATCGGCGAGGCAAAGGTCGCCAAAAACGGAAATCTGCGCTGGAATGGCGAGTACGTGACGTCAGAAATGCTGCAGGGTGAAATCAATGCGGAAATCGCCCGCAATGGCGGCGCTGCGACTGGAACAATCGTAGCTCACGGCATCCAGGGCGCATTCCCACATAATACTGGCGAAGGCGCAATCTGTGCCAATGAACCAATTGTAATTGACATTTTCCCACGCTGCTGCGCGACTGGATATTTCGGTGACTTGACGCGCACCGTCGTCAAGGGCAAGGCGTCGGATATTGTGAAGAAGGCGTTTGAGGCCGTTTACGATGCGCAGCGCACAGTGCTTCAGATGCTGAAGCCTGGCGTAAAGGGCATTGATGCACATAAGAAGGCTGATGAGGTAATGAAGTCACACGGCTTCAAGACCGACTTGACAAACGAGACACCTTATGGCTTCATACACGGCTTGGGACATGGCGTAGGGCTTGAGATACACGAGAAGCCCTCTTTGAACTTGAGGAATCCAGACCCCCTGGTTGCAGGGAACGTAGTGACTATAGAGCCAGGATTGTACTATCCTGAATGGGGTGGAATACGCATAGAGGATATGGCTATGATAACTGAAGACGGAATAGACAACTTCACGAGCTGCCCCGTCTTCCTGGAAATCGAATAAGGAAACACAGAAATGGAAATGGCACTTTCTTTATTGAGAGAACTTGCGGCAAAGCCAGTCGATGCACTGGCCGTGGAATTGCAGGATTTGACGCCAGAAAGGCAGGAAGCCTATTTGAACTGCCTGAAAGGTCTGGCTGAAGTCGAGACTTTGTCCGAGGAAGAACAGAAGGGGCTTAGGGCGATACTTCTGGCCCTTGCATACGCCAAGTGCAATGATGCGCTGCCCGTACTCTGCATCCTAGCAAAGGCACCGTTCTTCAACAAGCAGATCAGCGAGTATGACTGGATGCTGTACAACTTCCATCGTTTCCTGTTCTCCATCGCAGTGGCGGAAGACTATGCGCCATTGTCTGAAATTGCCTTGGACGAGACTGTGGCACGCACGGTCCGCGAGCAGTTCATTCTGTTTGTAATCCTTGGATGGAACAACAGCAAGGTGAATGACAATGTGGCTTCCTCAATATTTGCCAAGGCAGTTAAGGGCGCCATTGAGAAGGAACTCTTTGACAAGGAAATGATCACCGCCATTATGATAAACGTGGCCATGCTTGGTACCAAGGAGGCCAAGGAAACTGAGGATGCTGTGTTTGCCTCTGGCATTCTTGGAAATGAGGCAGAGCGCATGAAGAAGGCTGTCAATTCCGTGGCAAACCAGCGCCAGTATTTCCGCAATATGATGCTCAGGGAGCAGAAGGGACTGTTTGAGGATGTGGCGGCTGAATTGCAGCACATCAACGAGAAGATAATCGAGGAGAAACGTGAGCTGCCTGGCAAGGGGCACACCATCGTCCGCATGTCGCCCAAGGTCGGGCGCAATGAGCCATGCCCATGCGGCAGCGGCAAGAAATACAAGAATTGCTGTGGAAGGAATGCATAATAATATCAAGGAGTAAATAACAATGGATTCATATTTGCAGGCTATGTTTGCGGAGCGCATAGGAGGCGCACGCTTTGGCAAGGACACCACCATCTACAAGTTCGAGAAGATCAAGCGCGCCAAGGCGGCTGCCCGCAAGGCAAAGCCAGGTGTGGAACTTATAGACATGGGCGTGGGCGAACCTGATGACAAGGCATTCCCGCAGGTGATCAGCACACTCGCCATTGAGGCGGACAAATTGGAGAACCGCTTCTATGCGGACAATGGCTGCCAGGAATTCAAGGTTGCCGCCGCAAAGTACATGAAGGAACTTTATGGCGTGGATTTGAATCCCGACACGGAAATCGTCCACTCCATCGGCAGCAAGTCGGCTCTTTCGCTTTTGCCTTCCTGCTTCATCAATCCAGGCGATATCACTGTCATGACCGTGCCAGGCTACCCTGTCATGGGCACTTGGACGAAGTACCTCGGTGGCGAGGTCGTCAATCTGCCTCTGCTGAAGGAAAACGGGTTCCTGCCACAGCTGGAGACGCTGACCGCAGACCAGCGCAAGAGGTGCAAGCTGATTTACCTGAACTATCCAAACAACCCAACTGGCGCCTCCGCAACACCTGAGTTCTATGACAAGGCAATCGCATTTGCCCGCGAGAACAACATCCTCCTGGTGGTGGATGCTCCATACGCGCCGCTGAACTTCAAGGGCAGCCCATTGAGCATACTTTCCCGTCCAGGAGGCAAGGAAGTTGCGATTGAGTTGCACAGTATGTCCAAGGGGTTCAACATGACTGGCTGGCGTCTGGGCTGGGTTGCTGGCAATGCGGATGCAGTCAAGGCATTTGCCACTGTGAAGGACAATGCGGATTCAGGGCAGTTCCTGGCAATACAGAAGGCCGCCATCAAGGCTCTTGGCGACCAAGCGAACATCACCCCTGCAATCTGCGCAAAATACAGCCGTCGCCTCCAGGCTTTGGTGGAGACCTTGCGCGAACTTGGCTTCGATGCAAACATGCCAGAAGGCTCCTTCTACCTGTATGTGCAGATTCCAAAGGGCGTAAAGGGCGGAATGCGCTTTGCCAATGCCGAGGAGTTCAGCCAGTGGCTTATCACCGAGAAACTCATCAGCACGGTTCCATGGGATGATGTGGGGCACTTTGTGCGCTTCTCCGCCACATTTGTAGCACCTACTTTGGAAGAGGAAAAGCGTGTGCTGGACGAAGTCAAGGCACGCCTCTCTGATTCCGTGTTCGAGTTCTGATTGGCGCAATGCAAGACGCACTTGACAGTTCACCGAAACCAGTGCCAGAGGAATGGTACATCTGGCATGATGGAAGCAATTCCCCCGCCTTCAACATGGCGGCGGACGAGGCAATGCTGGACACCGCAATCCAGCGGGGCAAGCCCTTGCTGCGCTTCTATTCATGGAATTGCAAGGCTGTGTCGATAGGCTACATTCAATGTGCGTCCGCTGTGCCTGATGGCTTTGCGTTCGTGCGCAGGCCAACTGGAGGTGGCGTGGTCTATCACGACTTTGACTTTACCTACTCGTTGGCATTCCCAAGCGGACACTGGCTCAATACACTGGACCGCAACCTGTCCTACGACTGGATCAACAGGTGCGTGCAGAAGGCATTGCAGTCCTTGAAGTGCCAGGCAAGCCTGTCAAACGATGTCATTCCCCACGATGTGGACAGGGCGTTGATGGTGTGCTTCACCAACCCGACACGCTACGATGTGTTGCTGGATGGGAGGAAGATTGCGGGAAGCGCACAGCGCCGCACGGCAGCAGGCATCCTGCATCAGGGGAGCATCCACTTCGGCAAGGAATTACCTTACCCGCGCCAGGAACTTGCCAATGCCTTGCAGGCTGCATTTGAAGAGGTGATGTCGGTGTCTTTCCTGCCTTTCCAGCCTACGGAGGATTTTCTCGCCATCTGCAAGGAAAAGACCGAAACAAAATACGGCACGCCAGCCTGGAACAACAAACGCTAATGTGGGCGCCGAGGCGGCGCCCACATAAAAACAATGGAAGAAGAAAACAACAGGGATTATGGCTTGCAGCCCCTGGATGCGCTGATGCGCGAGGCGGGCTTGGAGAATCACGCCCTTGTGGCGGCCTCCACTGAGCAGCTCACCCACAAGATGGTGTCCAAGGGCAGGGCGGGGCGCTACCTCAGCGTGCGTGTGCGCCTGAAGATACTGCGTGCCTATAACAAGGTCACCAAGACGAACAATGCCCTGGCCGATTTGTTCAATTACCACTAGAGATTCTATAGACAAGTGCGTATTCTGCTTGCAATATTGATTATGGCTGTGTGCGTGGAGCTGTATGGCGTCACGCACACGGAGAGCATACAGAATACTCGTATCCGCGTAAGCACACAGGAGGCATCTTTTTCCAGGGCCTTGTCTCGCTATGCGGACAGATGTGCGCGTAATGTGGATGAAGCGCTGCAATGCGAAGCGCCCCCGCAGCGCAATGTGATTATATGCCAGGAAAGCTGTGCCAAGGGCAAGCAGCGCGAACTTGAGTTCCGTTTCAAAGACGAGGCGGACATGCTGTGCGTCACATCTGGCATAATGCGTGTGCTTTTGCTGAGGCGCAGTCGTGAATTGTTTGGAAAGATGGCCTCTGGTCATGCCGTGGATTACATCGCTGCTGCATTGGCGTATTCTTTCATTATGAGAATGAGGATGGAGGGCAGTTTCACTGACTACGACTACCAGGCAGCATTGTCCCAATCTGACAAGGGTTTTGTTCCATTGGGACAGGATTTGATATGCCATCCAATGAATCCTGAAATGCCCTGGCTTTACCGTCTTTATGCCATGCATTCCTCTATTTTGCTTATCTGCTTCCGTACATTGAATGTAAACATGCCGCGCATGATGCTGGAGGCCGCCTCCAAGGGCAACGACATCCAAGACATCTATGATAACGTGGTATGCAAGAATCTGCCTGCTGGCGCCTCTTTGCAGCCCTGGTTTGAAAGCCTGGCGCAACAGATCATTTTGCGGGACAGGGGCGGAACGGTAATGTCTGGGCTGGATGAGAAAATCGCCGTGCTGGAAACAGTGTCTGTCGTGGAGGCGGGCAATGTAATTGCGGAATTAAAGCCAGTGAAAATTGATGAAAGCAAGCAGTCCATCGAGGCATTGCGTGGTGACAAGGCCGTGCTGAACAAGAGACAACAGGAATTTCTGCGCCTGCGCAATGAGGCACCTGTGCTGGTGCGTCCAGCGCTGGAAAAATACGCACGAGCCATGGGCTATCTTGCCAGCGACGATGTCCGCTCATTCAAAAAGGAACTGCGCCTGGCCAGAAAGGAATACCAGGCCGCCGCCAAAAAGCAGGCACGCATTGAACAGGCGCTAAGCGACTTTGAAAAACAGCATACTACCCCAATCAGGCGCTTTGGCACCGAACTGGAAATAATACGCCATTTCCACTCCCTGGAAGAACAACTGCACAAGAAGCAATAGTGACAGTTCGGTGCCTGCGGCGAAAGCCGCAGGTAAATGGGGGCCATGCTGAACGCGGGGCTTTCGCCCCGCGCACCAAACTGGCCATTATTATATCTCCTGCCATTGGAGGATGGGTAGTTCGCGGCCTGGCAGGTCGGGTATGGCGGTTTTTAAGCGGGTGAAGTCGTCTCGCAGGTAGAATTGGTCCAGTGGCAGTTTGAATTCGTCGTGGTGTGTGGGGATAAGTGTGCGGAAGTGGAGGTTTTCCTGCAATAGTTCTGGGAAGCCAGGGCGCCAGCGGCTTATGCCGCAGATCAGCGTGTCGCATTCCAGGCCTTTCATGGTTGGCGGATAGAGGTTGGCTGAACCTGTGTTTAGTATGCTTTCTCCCTGGTATTTAATGAGGAAGGCGAATACCTGCCCGCAGCGCCAGTTGTCTGCCTTATCAAGGAGTTCTGGGGCAGGTGGAGTATCGTATCCACTTGCCTCCTCGTCATGGCCCAGGTGCCTGGATTCGATTACTCGCACGGATACGCCGCCTGGCAGTTCAAGTTCGTCACCGTATGAAATGGTGCGCAGGTTTTCCTCTGGCACCTTGAGTGCCCGCATGATGTTGCATGCCGTGGCTGATGCGTATAGGATTGTGCCTGTCTTTGCGATGATGCGTGGCATGTCTGCCAGATGATCCCAGTGAGCATGTGTCATGAGCACGGCGCTTGGTGTGCCTGAAAGGTAGCGGTCCACTTCCTCTGGATGATGTAGTGCTTCCCTGTCGCGGCTGACGTATGGGTCAATCCAGAATGATACGCCTGGCGCACGGAATTGCAGGGCGTTTATGCCTAGCCATTTGATTTCCATTGTTATTTTTCCATTTTGTATGGTATTAGAATGGAGTTTTTCGATGGGCCTGAGATCTTGAAGCCCTGGACCTCGATGTCCTTTGTTTCAAAGAGGAACGGATTGCATGATATGCTGTCCTTGTAGTCATCTGACACGATGTCCAGAGACGCTGGCAACGCGCCATTCTTTTTGTCATATTCTATTACCTGACGCGCCATATTGGCAATTCGCCTCAAATCCTTGATGGTATCGGTTTTTGTGAGGACTTTTTCTATCGCTGGAAGAAGCATTGCCGATAGGATAAGCATATCTTTCTTTGCCGTTTTGGTGGAGTTCTCCAGCATCTGCTCCAGTCCCTTGTAGTTGTGTGGCGTTTCAAGTGAGAGTTCAATTAAGCGTTTGTGGTATTCCAGTGCATGGCTGTTGTCTTTCTCAAACAGAAGTGTGCAGATGTTCATTGGAACGAAGCGGGGCAGCTCCAATATGTCCTCTGCACCAAGCTTATCAAGAAATCCTCTTGAATTTTTCCAGGCGTATTTAAGGCAGTAGTCCTTGATGTTTTCATAGAAGCAAAGCTCTTCGCCATAGCTATTGGCAAGGATTCTATTCCAATCAGGGGCTTTTCCCAAAAGCTGCTCCCATTCCGCATCTGTGTAATTTATGTGGGGAAGTGTGCTGCACAATGCATGGAGCCTGGTGGATTCTATGGCAATGCCCACTAGAAAGCTTATTAGGATGTCATCGTTCAATGCCCAGTCCCTGATCGCAATCATGGATGCGTTGTTTCGCATGGCAAGCTCCTTGTTTTGTGGGGCCGCATGCATTTGCAGCGCCAGAAAGCGGGCTGCATTTCTTAGTTTGCTCAATTCTGGAAGCAAAATGGAGGCAGCACTTTCGTTTTGCCAATCATGCTTATGGGCGACTTTCTGCGGTGTGACGGCTGTGAACTCAAGTATGATTTTCTCATACCCAGGATTCTTTTCGTTAAGTTCATCGGACAATTGCCTGAGTTTCTCCTGCTCAAACGATGAAATCTCATCGTATGTTTTCACGTCATTCAGCATAGCGGGTTCTTTTAATGAATTTGCCTTCAAGAATGAGGCCAGCGGCTCCTGGTCAGGATTCATGCCGCTGGATACGCGTTTCTGGTAGGCTTCCTGCTCTAAGGAGAAACCCAATATCCCTGAGATTTCTTTTCGCAGCGATTGGTTGTGTTGTTTGTTGCTTTGGTATTGTAGCAGGAGCAGAAGCATTGCCGCGATGGTGATGATGTAAGGCACGGCGGCGATTGCCGTGAGGTGCAAAGGCATGCACTTGGTGGCAATCAGAATTGAAGCAGCCGCAAGTCCAAAGATGCAGATGCTCATCATGAAACTGTTGTCTAGGCTATAGCAGCAGTATGGCAGCATACGGAGTGTGTTCAGTATCGCCAGAATGAAGGCACCGCTTAGCAATGCCAATGAAAGAAAATGGCGTTTCCTTATGAAATGCCAGCCCAGTATGAGATAGCCCGTGAATGAAATAAACAATGCACAAATGACACTGCATATTGCGCAGCCTGCCTTGCTTTTAATTGATGGTTTAAACAGGTTGAAGATTGCGTGCGAGGTCAAGATCAGAAAATATACCAGCATGACCAGGGCAAAGCCCAATGTATAAGCGAATCTTTGGATAAAGTCTTGAAATGGCAGATTGCTTAATATCAGGTAGTATGCCACAGGAAAAATCATAAAGACAATGCCAGCCGCAAGAAGAAAGCCATGTAATGGCTCTCCAATGCAGAACAGTGCCTTGAAGATACGCGATGGCAAGTTGTCCTTATTGGTGTTGTTTTCCATAGTGTGCAAAGTGATGTTTTCCATGGCGTGCAAATCATGTTTGCTGTGTTTTTAGTAATTTGAGCAAAAGATAGCCGTTGATTTCGTGTGTGCAAGTTCACTGGTTGGTTTATATGCGGTGCATTGCAAAGAGAAGCCCCCAAGGACGGAAAGGAGAGTCAAGGCAAAAATCAAAGGCAGTCCATTCAATTGTTTATAATATTTTATAATGATTTATCAACGGATATAGTGTATTTGTACTGAAGAATTGTTATCAGAAAGCGAGTGTAGTGAGAACAGCAGCTTTCCAGGAAGCTGTGTTTTTGCCTTGGATTATGGGATTTTCCTGATGCCTTGTGATTTTTGGCATGAAAATTGCAAAAAAAAGCCACCACATGAAAGTTTTTATGTTTTTATAACGGTAAAATGGTAAACAACAAACAATTCAACAGTTTGACAACATAACAACATAACAACAAATGCCCAAGGGGCGAAGGAGCAATTGCAATGGCACAGATCACACTTGCGCAGGCACTTAAGGAAAAGAACCGCTTGACTGGAGAGATCAGACGGCTGTGGGGACTGTTCCAGCACGAGAACTCGTGCCTGACGGACCACACCAGATCAATCGATGTGGAGAAGACTCTGCAGACGATTGAGCACTACACGGCGAAGCTGGTGGAGCTGAAGACGAAAATCGGCTTGGCGAACGCCGGCAATCTACAGAACATGTACCGCCTGGAGGAGGCGAAGAACCGCATGGCGAAGTTGAACGAGACCAATGGCAGTGAGGACAGCGATCGTGAGTATGTCCGTAACGAGGGCTATGTCTATCTCAAACGCACTGCTGTGTTCAATGAAGAAAGACTGCTGGAGATGAAGCGAAAACTGCAGATGGAGTGTAACAGTCTGCAGGACAAGCTGGACGCATACAATGCAATGCACAAAATTGAATTCGACACGCCGCTGGTTGACTGACGGCGTGTTGAGGAAGAACAATCTGCAATAACATAGGAGGGCACTTCTGATGGCATAGTTTCTTGTTGGTTCCTGGCCACCGCATGGGTAATGCGGCAATGACCAGGAGCCTAAAGAGAAGGGGACTGGGGCTTTGCATCACTGATATTGATAAGTCCAGCCGCGTTTTTCTGCGGTTGAAAACTTAAAGGTTAAGGACTTAACAATCAAGTGTCAAGCATGAAAAATCAAAACTCTTTATTTCCCCAGTCCTTTTCTCCCTGTGAGTTTGGGTTTTCCAAGCTCACAGGTCTCTTTTTTTATTTGGCATTTTGGGAAAAAACACAGCAAAACAAGTAGGAGAGGTTCATTATGAATTACCACGATGACGGAATGACGTTTGGGCAGTTGATTTTTGCCATTATAGCTGGCATTATGATCGGCGTGTTCGCTCCGGCTTGGGTTGTGTTTGCATTGTTCTTTGGCATTCAAGGCAATAGATGATTGAAATCATACTTTACTAATTTTTTTGAGATTTCCGTTGAAATCGCCTTGCGAACGGGGAATATATGCGAATGTAGGGGGAACAACCACAACGCAAGGAGAATTGAGCAATGGCGAAATTGGCAGGACGAAGCTGAATACTAGGGCATTTGAACAACACTTATGGAGGCGAATATGGCGATTTCAAAGACGAACAAAAAGGTTTTCAGGAGGATATTAGGCACTTTTCTGACCATGGTCCTTCTGCCCTTTGCCGCGATGTTCAGCATATTGGCGCATATATGTCTGGGTGTGGCGTGGCTGTTTTCCGCAGTTTGGGACTTTGTGGCGGATTTCTGGCGGATGATGACTGATCCAGGATATTATCGCATTGGATGGATTGACGGCATGTACCGTGCAAGAATAATGGGCAAGGCGTCGCAAGCCTGGAGCATGGGCGACAAGCAGGAGGCCATTGCATATTGGCGCAGCGCAGCCCGCTTGTATGACAACTTGGCCATGTTCCACCTGGCGCAGTGCTATGAGAATGGCGACGGCGTTGAAAAAGATTTGTCCAAGGCATACGAATGCTACAACTTGGCGGAGATGTACCACAACGAGCAGGCGGAGGCGGACTGCCAACGCCTGGAACAGTTCGCAATGAACCACAACGACCGCGCAAGATTCTGGAATACAATCTGGAGAGGATAGAGGCAATGGATGTTTTTGAATTGAAGGCAGTTGTATTAGGCGAAAAATGCCGCGATGGCTCGTATGATGTTTACAAAAGGCAATTGGGCATTTTCAGCAGCCGCCGCAAGGCTGAGAAATTCATGCCTATTATTATTGAAAAGGAAAAGAAATACACGCGATTCTTTGCCTTCTTCATTTATCGCAGGGTGCTGGACGAGGGCCTCCACGGACCATTCGACATCATCAGCGAGTTCCATGAGGTCTGGTCATACCAGGGTGATGGCAGTTTCTACTGTCATGGAGCGTGCGATGACACATGCGAAAGGCATTTCTTTGGCAGGGATGCAAGCACCATTATGCTGAAGAAAGGGGAACTTGCATGGTATATGGCTTATGATAAAATAATACCATGCATAGTCTCAATTCTGCCCATGACAGATGTGGAATACCGCAGGCGTGTGCGTGAACTAGGCCATGACATGGGCCTGGACTACTCTGATGATTCATACTTGGTATATAAATGCTGCAAAGGTGAACCCGACCTGATGGTCTCCCACGAGCACCCTGTGACCTGGGAGCTGTTCCCGTTTTTCGGCAGCCTCTCCAAGCGCAATAGGGAGTATCTCCAGGCAATAATGAAGAAATCGGAGGAAGACTAGCGGGGGCGCGGTTTTCCGCGCGGCACGCTTGTTCGCGCGGCCATGGCCGCGCGGAGTGCCGCGCAGAGCAACAGCCGTCTGGCAGTCCCGCGTCCTGCCGCGCGAAAAAACGCAAAAAAAACACGAAAAACGCAAAAAAAGCGACAAAGCGATTTGAAAAATAAAATTTTTGGAGTATATTATTGTCGTTTTCTGAAAAGAGAACAAGCATCAAGAGTGTTGCTTGCTGTCTCAGCAGGCAACTGCCAACCGAGCCAAACTCAAGAGTTTGGCCACGGTGGAGGTCTGAAAAGACGATGTGGCGTGAAAACGCAAAAAACACATAACATGATTTCAGAACCCTTGATGCTTTAGCAACAAGGGTTTTTTTATTGCCAGGAGGTGGTAATCACAATCTAGAATTGCATCAAAACGACAGACAGGCAAGCAAAATGGGAACGGGCTTGCTTGGGCCGTGAAAATCGGCAGTTGTTACGGAGAAAAACCGTACTTCGGCTTCCAACCTCTTCGTGCTGGTAAGGTGGCTTAGAATGCGGGCAGGGAGTTGATCACCTGTCAAACAGCACGCAGTCAACAGACTGTTTCACATAGCTCCCAAACTGCGGAACCAGGAAACTGGCGAAGCAGTGAGTCGTAGAACTTCGTATTTGGAAATCCGCGGGAGCCTTGTGTGTGGAACGGTCTGTCTATACATAGTCTCCCACTCTTGCAGAACCTGAAATTTCAGGCAATGCAGGATTGAGTAATAACTGTAAAAAAACGGGAGACTTTATGGTTTGTATTACCCCTGATGTTGTGATGGACAATAAGGGACTGTGTTATTCTGCTTGCAAAAAAGCGATGCTTCCAGAATATTATTGGGATGATGCCTTCCAAAATGTATGTATGAAATCCGTGGAGGGCAGGCTCCAATTCGATGAAACAAAGAACGTAAAGTTGAGTACCTATCTGTTCTCGGTCTTCCATAACGCTGCTGTTGATATCATGAGAGAACTTCATGGTGAAGCGAGCGTGGATCCAGAGGACGCAATATTCGGCAATGTGACGGGCACAAGCCACCACACTCGTGCCTGTGATAAAGAGGATGGGCGTATTGTGCTGAGGGAGGCGTTGAACCGTCTTGTTAGGGACTGTGGTGAGAAGACGCTGGAACTTCTTGTTCGCTATGCCATACTTGGTGAAGACAGGGAGGCATTGGCGGAAGAGTTCCAGATGTCGCCAAATAACGTATGTGTCCTGAAAACGAGATGGTGGCCCGAACTTATCGGGCTGGGCAAGGATGTCGTGCGTGAGGATCTTGAGAGAACGTTGAAGATTAGCCCCAATCGTCTTGGCTTCCTCAAAACGTACCTGAATTGGATATAGTGGAT
>JAFSTJ010000349.1 GCA_017450525.1 Victivallales bacterium
AGGTGCAGTTCTAAACGCGGGGCTTTCGCCCCGCGCACCAAACAGTCCACAGTCCACAGTCCACTGTCCACTGGGCAGATTGCGTTCTACAGTTTCTCTGCAAGGACATCTATAATCCGCTCCGCGCGAAAATGGATTATTTGGATGGCATGTTCAGCATACTGTTGCGCACTTTTCTGATATTCTTCATCAGATGGGCGAGGTTTCATCCAGTGATATATGGCTTTGCCATTCATCGCTGAGTTAAAGGCAAAGGCGTGTCCATCATCTCCAAGATATTGTTCCCAAAAAAGCTGTTTGACTAGATTATGGAAGCCATCAAATCCTGCATATCTGCCTAGTGCATAGTCATTGTGCTCTTTGACAAGTGCATGAAGTCCAGCATCCTGTTTCGGCGCATCAACGAGAACCTTCTCAAGTGCCACCAGAAACTCATCGAAGTAGTCGTGCCACTGGAAGTGGCAGCCTCTATACAAGTTGAGTGTCTTGCCATTGTTGTCCGCATGGTTTGGCAGGACAACATAGTTTCCGATTGTCGGGACCAGTTCATGGAACATTCTTGCAAGATGCCGCATATTCTCATCGGGGTGAAATGCTTCAAGTCCCCGATAGTATCCAGGTTGTCCTGGTATTTCACGCCCGAAGGTGGTGTGGAATGTGTTCATTGTGTCGCCGCGATATGCTCGACCTGAACCTACAGAAAGCAGGTTCATGCCTGGGAAGGCATCGCCCCAGACGAGCACGTATATGGCTCGCGCCAGCAGGCAGTCATCCGCATCGAAGCGCGAGCCTTCCTGCTGTCCATATTTCACGTCATTTTCAAGTGTTGCTAGATTGAAGTCCTTCAATCTGTCCAATTCACCGTCCAGACGTTCCTTGATGAAGTCGCGGACAAGGTATCGTGCGTCTTCGCATGCGTGTGCCATTACAGTTTCATCAACCTGGCATTCGTCCTCCATTTCGTCCAGCCATGTTGTGTCTTCAAGACGGCATTCATCATATTCAGGATTATGTGGGTCGAACACAATCTGGCGCCATAGATCTTCAATTTTCCATCCAAGCGCAACATCATTGCCTTGGAAATACTCATGCTTTAACTGGGCAAGCAGGCCATGTGCGCAGGCATTGCAGTAATACTTTCCATCAGATTCATAGCAAGGGCCTTCATTGCCACATTGTACGCAAAAATGTTTTTTTCCTGTCATTGTGTGTCTCCAACGGGGTTGTTTTTAGTCGTTGTTAGAAAATTGGATCTGTTTCCCAAAAGGGGTAGCTAACAGAGACAATTATTTAGCAACTATTAAGACAGTTTTTCTGTCACTTGCGATATTTTACAACCCGATGGTGGACATTTTGCGTCCATGACAAAAAATATTACACTTTTTCTTGTTTTGTGGGCGCAATATTGGCCTGCGCAACCGCCAGTGCATAGCTGTTTATCTTTTCGCGTAGCCAATCAGGGAAAAGCAGGCTCGCTTTCCCTCCAGAGGTCATCATAAAGTTAAGTACACGATATTCCTCAATATCCTTGATAGTCAGAATGGCAGTTCCATCTCCATTCTTTGTCATGCTTGCATTTGGGAAAGCCTCCACGCTCCAGGTGGAAGATGTGTTTTGAAGCAAGATTTTAACGCAGTCCAATCGTTTCACATTGAATAGTTTTCCTTCATTGACCTCTTTGATCATCTTCAGGTCTGGCTGGAAATGCCCGTCAATCCGAAGAGCGGCTAGCATCCTATGGAGAGCGAGCGTGATGACTGGCTTGTCGCCAGTTGTGAAATTGCCCGTATTACGAAGATGTCCCTTGATGTACCAGACATTGTCAAATAGCGTCAGCACATGTGGTTCAACTGTCATGTGCAGAAGGTATCCATCCTCTGCACGACGGTATTTGACCACGAGTGGCGCCTGCATGCGCCAGGCTTCGAATACTGCCTGGAATACATCTGGCGATACTGCCTGTGATGATCCTCTAGCCACAAGGGAATTAAGTGCGGTGAATGCTTCGGAAGTGCCGTTGTTTCTGCTCCATAGCGCATCAGTTCCCTGTCGTATCTCGCTGGCAATGCGGGAAGGCGGCAGGATAGTTTCCGCCAGGTGCGCACCATAGACGGCGGCGTCAATTTCGATTTCCTCCGTGACAGGCAAGCCGCTCCAAGACCTGTCTGTCAGGTAGTATCCCCTGCGTTCCGTGTCGTATTTGATTGGCGCATGAAGTTCCTCCACCAGGTATTTTACATCACGCTGGATGGTCTTCTGGGAGAGTTTGAATGCGCCAGCTTCGTCCAGTTTCTGCAACTCCTTGAGAAGCATCGGATAATTGGGGTATCTATCCTCTTTCATCAGACGCAGAAGGCAGGCAATTCTCAACTGCGATTTTTTGTTTACTGGCATTAGAAGCCTTTTTTTTGCAATTCTTTAACCATGTGGTTAGAACGGAGCGTAATCAGCTCTGATGTTCTAGTAATGTAATCTTTTACCCAACCACAATAAGCGTCCCTCCTATCGTCAGTGATTTTGCGATATTTCCAGTGATAAGGATATTGCTTGAAGTCCAAATCAAAATATTTCTTGATAGTTCCGTTTTCCAGATAGTCATCAAGCATCATGCATTGTTTCCAATCTTCAAAAGAGAGGAAACGATTGAAATAATTAGAACGATTTTCTTCTAGAGACATGATATTGGGGAGAGTGGCTTCATTTTCAATGGTCTGGGTAGGTATGCCTTTGTCAAATACATTTCGAATGTTTTCAAGGAAAATATCGAAATAATCGTGCCAACCAGATTGAAATCCACGAAATGTATTGATAGTGACATGGGATTTTTTCCCATTGGAATTTGTGATTTCAATGCTTTTGCTGGGCAACAAAAGCATGTTGCCGATTCTTGATATAGGCCAAGCCTTAATGAGTGTTTGCAATTCGTCCTGAATACCCAATCTGTCGTGTAATCCCTCGTATTTCTGCGTGGTTTCGTTTTTATGGCCAAATAGTGCGCCGCTAGTGTGGATTGTGTCACCACGGAATGCTTTGCCGTCTCCAATTGAATCAATGTCCAGATTGAATGTATCCTGCCAAAGAACAGTGAAAATAGCCTTGACCAATTCTGAATTGTCGTA
>JAFSTJ010000350.1 GCA_017450525.1 Victivallales bacterium
ATGAATTCCGTGCGGAACTCATCCTTTTTCACTTCGTTAGGCTGCAATTTAACGTATTTTCCCCGTTCCCAACTGTAAAGTTCAAGCCCGTCAAGCAAGGCACCATGTACCACCACCTTGTTGAATTCAGGTTCAAATGTGGTGAAGAGCACTTCAATCGCGGCATTGGGGGATTTGGCGCGCCAGACCAGTTCATTGTCCACACCATTGGTAAGCAATGCCTTCAACATGCCAATATTGCCTGACTTGGCGTTTTTGTCGATTATGCTGAATTCAAGTTCGCGCCCCTTTTCAAACATTATATTGCCTGCATTGGCAACTGCATCATCGTGTGCCTTGACCTTGGCACGCAAGGCAGACAGTTTCTCCAATCCCGCATCCTCAACTGCACTGGTAAGAACAAACGCCTCGTATGGCTTGAATGTGAGTTTCAGAGCGCCTTTTTCAGGCGTAAACGATCTGTCGCCACGGAATTCATGAAGTTTGCCTTTGAACAGGCTGGATGTCAACACGGCGCTTGTCTCCTCTGGTGCCTCGTTCACCGCCACCAGGACATACTTGCCATTGAGCCGCTTGATACAGGCCTCCACCTTACCCTGGCTCTCCACCTTAACGTCGCCATTGTCCTCGGGGCTCATTATGTACGGATTGAGTCTGTCCAGGGACACATAAATGAAGTCAGAGGCAAGTTGCAATTCATGGCTTTCAAAAGTCTGGTAGTAGATGTATGTGAAAAAGCCAGTTGTGCCATTGACCACGGAAGTCCATGTCATGCAGTTGCATTCATCGTAGTTAGGCGGCGTTGCCCACATGTTGATGAAGTTGTACGCAAAGAAGCCCAGCGTCACCCATAGTCCCTTGCGGCCATTGCCTGCCTCAATGGTCTCGCGACAGACCTTGCCCACAAAGGTAGGCGACTTCATGCTGCGCCTTCCTTCAGCATCCACCACAGGGGTAAGATATGGATGCACGCGGAACAGGTCCGCAGTTTCTATGTACGTTCTTGGCGAGCGTGTGCAACAGATGACAGGGTTGTATGGATCAAGTTCCTTTATAAAGTCGTACACATATTTCAGATAAACAGGTGAGATGTTGCGGCATTCAGGCTCCTCGCCCAATAGCCAGCCCATGATCTTCTTGTCCTTGTTCTCAAGAATCTTCGCGCGCAACTTCTCCAGATATTCAGGAGTAGGCTCCACATCCCTGGTCGAGCGTGGCATTTCTGGCTTCACCAGATGGTCAACCCAAACCTCTTCTCCCAGGCTGTTCACCACGCTGCACCTGTCCTTCGCATGTGGCCAGCGTTTCAGGTTCTTTTTGCTCACCATGTATCCGCTGTCTCCACGCCAACCGAGGAAAAAGGCAGGCTTTCCATTGCGAAAATAAACGCCATTTCTGCTTATTCTGGAAAAATGCCCATTGGCTGGCATTGGCAGCCTATTAATCTCTTCGCTGGCAGTAAAGGCTCCTACATTCGCCTTGATTGTGGCCTTGCCAATCTCCATTTTCCTGGCGTCGAGTGCGAATGGCATCTTGCCGTCCTTGATTTTGCCAGTCACGGTCTGCTCCAGTTTTGCGCCAGAAATAGAAACACTTGCCTTTGTGCCTGAAGGCACATTGGCATACAGCACACCGCTAATGGTCTTCGGTGTTTCATCTGGATAGAAACTGTTGCGATAGCATGGTTCATCCAGGGCAATGCGGCAAGGCTTGAACTTGATGTTGATCAAATAGTAGCGCCCGCCATATTCACCAAAGCGCAACAGCGTGCTGAACTTCTTGTTGTTTGCGGAAGCAGGAACCTTCAGCCCTTCAAACAGCAATGTATTTTCCCCTTTCTTCAGCGCGGCAAAGTCCCTTGTGCAATTGAATGGCTCGCCAATCTTCAATTTTCCTGCTGCCCTGGCAACACCAGTGCTGACATTTAGTTTGAGTTTTCCCTCCAGAAAATCACCATTCTGCCCTTCTGCAATAAAGACCACATTGCCGACAGAGAAGTCCTGCGCCGCAGTCTTGGGCTTGAAACCAGACACTGTATTGAAGTGCTCTGGCTCAGTGAATGAAGCAATCAGATTTGCCCAGCAAGTCGTCTCCACAGGATTGAAGCCCTTGCGTTGCCGCGCCACATTCACATACCAATCAGTTTTGAACTCAGTGCTGGGCGTATGGTAGAAGGCACTGTATGGGATATAGACTTCCGCACTCCAGAAGCCATCACCACGATGGGTTGCGCTTTGCCAAAGGGAATGGTATTTCTCAAATGCGGCGGTGCCGCCTTCAACCCAGTATTGACACCAGCGTTCATTGTCAATGCCAATTGCAAACTGGTAAAAGACATCCCTGTCCTTTCCAGGTGAAAAGAACAACTCTACGTGATTTCTGCCAAAGACCTCACCGTGATTTTCATGCGCGGAAGGCTGAACTGATATCTCCGCCACCTTCGGCTCCACGCAATGCACTCCCACATACACGCCGCCTTCTGCCTTGATCATCTTGAACC
>JAFSTJ010000351.1 GCA_017450525.1 Victivallales bacterium
GTCCACAGTCCACAGTCCACAGTCCACTTTTTTAGGAAAATTCAAAAAAAATGATTTTTTTTAGAATTTTAGGGTATAAGCTGTTTGACAAGATTTTGTTTATCAGTATGTTATGTGCACTTTTCTGGTGAAAATAGTTGAAAATAGTTGATTTTCGGTGAAAATAGGTGGAGCCAGAAAAGTTAAGCATAAAAAATGGACAACGAAAGCAGCTCACAACCTAAAATGCGCTTCAATGGGATATCCAAGTGCAAGATGGATGCCCAACGCAGGCTGCTTATGCCCAAATTATGGCGAGAACAGGTTCAGGATGGGCAGAAACAAGCCTTCTATCTGATGCCTGGCACAAACAACGATGTGAAGATCAGCAGTTATGACTACTATGTCCAATACTGCGATTACATAGAATCGTTGGATGACAGCGATATAATTACGCTTCAGGCCAAAACAATATTCTCAATGCTCACTACACCAATTGAAACCGATGGACAGGGGCGCTTCCAGCTGACTCCTGAACTTCTGGAGTATTCTCATCTTGGAAAGGCGGGGGATACCCTGGTTTTCGTGGGTGCAAGTGACTATGGAAGAATAATGACTGAAGAGGCGTATAACCAGCTCTTTTCACATTCTTTGGACAACATCAACAAGCTGAATCAGGACGTGCAACGCCTGAAGACCAGAACAAGATCGGAGTAGAATATGGCTTTTCAACACCAGAGCGTGATGCTTGACCAGGTGCTGGAACTATTCAAAAGCCATAGGATACAAAGGTTTGTGGACGGCACATTGGGCGGGGCAGGGCACTCGGCGGCAATTCTGGAGGCATTGCCTGAAGCGGAATTACTGGGACTGGACAGGGACGAGGTTGCAATCGCAGCCGCTTCACAACGTTTGGCGCCCTTTGGCGGGCGTGTGCATATCATACATACGCAATATTCCGATATGCTGGAGGCGGCGCATTCCCTGGGATGGGAGAACGTGGATGCGGTACTGCTGGACCTGGGAGTCTCATCGCCGCAGATTGACACGCCTGAACGTGGCTTCTCATTCAGGTTCGATGCCCCTCTGGACATGAGGATGGACCAGACCACGGGAAAAACCGCCGCGCAACTGCTCAACGAACTTCCTGAAAAGGAATTGGCGGACATTTTCTTCCAATATGGCGAGGAACACAAGGCACGGCAGATTGCCAGGGCGGTTGTGGCCAGGCGGCAGAAAGCGCCTTGGGAGGGAACCCAGGACTTCGCGGCAATGGTAAGCGGCATTGTGGGGCATGGCCAGAAGAACGGCCTGCCACCTGCCACTCGCTGCTTCCAGGCATTGCGGATCGCCGTCAACGACGAACTTGGGGAACTGGAACGGGGCTTGAAGGCTGCGCTTGAATTGCTTTCACCTGGAGGCTTGATGGTGGTGATTTCGTTTCATTCGTTGGAGGACAGGATGGTGAAGCAGTTCTTCGCCTATCAGGCAGCGGAGTGCGTATGCCCGCCAGGGCTTCCAATATGCGTGTGCGGAAAGGTCAGCACCTTGGATGTGTTGACGCACAAGCCTCTGCGTCCAACGGAGGAGGAACAGGCTGGCAACAGCCGAGCCTCGTGTGCCAAACTTCGCGCGGCGTTGAAGAAATGAGGAATGTGACAATAACTTGACCAGTTGTGAAAAATAACTGGCAAAATAGATATACATAATGTTTCAAGGAGGATGAAACAGATGCATGGGGAACATTGGCGCAAGGAGAGACCGCCTGAAAGAGGCGGCGGCAACCATGCCATGGGATTTGTCACGCTGGGCCTGACAATTCTTCTGGTGGTGGCTGGAGTAGTTAAGAGAATGGACCAGCGGAGGCAGATTGCAAGGATAGACAAGGAAATAACGCTTGTTGAGAAGGAGATGGGGAGAATAAGGTCCCACATCAAGAATCAGCAGACTTATCTCCAGAGCCTGAAGGACAGCAAGGTTGTGGATTTTGCCAGGAGGATGAAGATGGTGTCGCCCCAGCCAGGGCAGGTTTGCATCATCAATGCGGATGACCTGGCATATCGCGATAACATGCTTGCTGCTAGCAAGGCGCAGGATGTTGAAAAAGAGACTGCCATGGACGGTCAGTCATTGGCAAATAGATAAAAGCAAGGTTTGCCATTTCATTATGGAATGGCGAAGTTGAAACAATATAAAAGACAGGAGGCAGGGGACACATAAAGGGAGATTGGCATTAGGATTAAGGAGGAAGGTCTCCGCGTCGCTGAATTTGCAAAGCGGCAGGGACTGGCTTCGTAATATGCGCGGTAGTGCTATTCTGGCGAATCGGCAGTATTTCTGGAAAGTGTGGGATTTTTCCATTTTCCCTGGTGTATTTACATTGGGGCGCGGTAGAAGGGGAGCTGGGTGGTAAGCGTCACATCGCGATAAAGGTCATTGGTTCTGGAGGCTGGCTTGTTTCTCTTTATGTGTCCCCTGCATCCTGTTTTTATTATTTAAGCAATAGTTTTTTAATTACCTAATTTATTAATACTTTATTGGCTAGGGGGATTCCATGAGTTCGGGAGACATTAATTTTACAACGAATACGGACCCGAAGAAAAAGGGAGAAAAGGCATATTTGCGCCAGATTCTTGATATAGTAAGGAATTGGCTGAAGACAGTGGGGGACGACAAGAGGCACGTCCTGCCGATTGACAATGAAATGCGCTACAGGAATATGGTGCGTGGCGGCGCCGTCATGTTTTGTCTCCTGTGTCTTGCGCTTGCCGTTGGCCTGAAATTCTGGAAACTACAGTATGTGGAGCATGAAAAACACCAGGAACAAGTGTCCAGAATATTGGGTTTCAGGCAGACTTTGCTGGGTACTCGTGGTGAAATATATGACAGGGACAATAACCTGCTGGCAGGTAACATACGTACCAGGGATTTGTTTGTGACGCCACGCCTTGTGGTGGATGCGCCCAAGGCGGATCTGGCAGGATTCTGCCAGTTTCTTTCTGAAAAGCTTCCGCTTACGAAGGAGCAACTGCTAGTCAAATGCAGCGAGGCTCTTACCAAGGATGTACGTGTATTGGTTAAGGACTATGTGGGCAGGGACAATGCCACGAAGATTGCCAGGATGCGGCTGCCTGGGGTTATCGTCGAAAACTGCAAGGAGATAGGCTTCCAGAACTGCTTCACCATATATATCTGTCCCTTGAAGGTGAACGAACTTGAGCAGTTGCGTGGCGTGGTAGGTGTATTGGAGGCCACGTTGTCCCTGGAAGGCAACCAACTTGCGAAGAACATCAACCGCATTCTGCACAAGGGCTATGCAGTCCCTGTTGCAAAGAATCTTTCATTTGAGGATGCGGAGAAAATCCAGAAGAGTTTTCTTGAATGGGCGGCGGTGCGCAATGCGTCTGGCAAATTCCTGCGCTACAGGGTGCCCGTTGATGCGCTTCATTTTGACGAGACCACTATGCGCTACTACCCGAAAGGGCGCATGTTGTCCAATACCCTTGGTTTTTGTGATGACAAGGAGCATGGCGTCAGCGGCATTGAAAGGCTGATGGACAAGGAATTGACGCGGTTGAAGGGGCAGCGCTATATTGCGCTTGACGGCAATGTGCTGTCCTCCAATTATGTTCCTGTGGCGTACGATGACAAATTGAATGGATATGCCGTGCATCTTACGATACAGTATCCGATACAGAGCATCGTGGAGCGTGTAATGGGCGATGTGATACAGGAGCATCGTCCAGAGCGTGCGTATGCGCTGATGATGGATCCACGGACTGGTGCGATATTGTCCCTATACCAGTATCCCAATTTTGACTTCAATGACAAGAGTACATTTTCTGTGGACAATTGCCAGTTCCATGCACTGCTGGGCGCCTACGAGCCAGGCTCCATCATGAAGGCAGTTAGCGTCTCGTCCGCCATGGACTATGCAAATCTGAAGCCTGATTTTATGGTGGATTGCGAGAATGGGCGCTGGATTTACGGGAACCGTGCCTTGCATGAGCATGGCAATGCGCGTTTTGGAGACATAAGCATAAAGGAAGTCATCCAGAAGTCCAGCAACATCGGCAGTGCCAAGTTGGTGATAGAGAACATGTCGGAGCAGGTATTCTACAATTATCTGCGCACATACGGTCTTGGCTCCAAGAGTCGTGTTGGCTTCTATCCCCAGGGTGGCGAGCCACATACATTCTTTGAGGAGACATCTGGAATATTGCGCAGCGTTGAAAAATGGTACAAGGTTGATGTGTCACGAATTGCAATCGGGCATTCCATATCAATTTCGCCTTTCCAGATGGTGCAGGCATATTGCGCGATTTGCAATGGTGGGCGCATGATGCAGCCGTACATAGTGGACAGGATTGTTTCCGCAGAGGGCAAGGTGATACCGTCCGTGCCTTTTGTTAAGGCACAGCCCATAAGCAGTGTAACTGCCTCCAGAATGCTGGAGTGCCTATCTGCCACCGTGGAGCGTGGTGGCACTGCCACGTCCGCCGTTGTGGAGGGATATAATGTGGCAGGCAAGACTGGTACCGCAATGAAGTTGGTCAAGGGACCAGACGGCAAGAAACGTTACTCACGCTCGCTTAACACGGCCTCCTTCATTGGATTGGTGCCTTTGGAGAATCCTGTGTTCGTGCTTCTTATCACTGTTGACGAACCCAAGGGAAAGATGCAGTACGGCGGCTCTGTATGCGGCAAACCCTTCTCACGCATAGCTACAGAGACATTGCGGCTTATGCAAGTTCCACCAAGTGAGAATACAGGCGTTGCAAGGCAGTAGGCGAAGTACGTTTTGCGAAGGCGTCTTATAGACCAGTCGGCGCGTCAATGAATATGGTTTCCAGCCCCAGATTGGCGACAAGGGGCATCAATGATTTCACGCCCCAGGTTTCCGTGGCGTAATGACCAGCCGCGATAATGGAGACATTATGCTCCTTTGCCGAATGGAAAATGGAATGTACGACTTCTCCAGTTACAAAGCAGTCAATTCCTTCCTGCCTGCAAATCTCCATTTGGTCGCTGCACTGTCCGCTTATTACGCCAACCCGTGATATTTTTCCGTTTGTGTTGTCAAAAATCTTGGTGTTGTCGCTTATTTTTGCAGAAAGAAGCCTTGAATTGAGTTCCTGAAGGCTGTTAGTGCCTGGGGTGCCGCAAATGCCGATTTTCATGCCGCGCACATCACAGAAGCGGTGCGTATCCTGCAAGCCCAGTTTTTCTGCAATTACTGCATTGTTTCCATATTTGACATGTGCGTCCAATGGCAAGTGCATGCCAAAGAGAGATACTCCTCTGTCAAACATCAATTTTAGGCGTTGTGCATCTGCGCCAATGAGGCGCTTGAAGCCATTGCCCCAACTTATGCCGTGATGCACCACCAGCAACTGCGCCCCTGCGTCTGCTGCCTTGGATATGCTTTCCAGGCATCCATCCACGGCGAAGGCAACCTTGCTGACCTGGCTGGACGCCTCTACCTGCAAGCCATTGTTGGAATAATCCTCGCAGTTATATTCGGCAAACAAAGATGAGAGAAAATCAACTAACTTGTTCAATTCCATAAAAGCACCTTGAAATTAATTATGCCGTATGGCATTGTGAAAAACAATATGGGACTAATGGGACTAA
>JAFSTJ010000352.1 GCA_017450525.1 Victivallales bacterium
CGGCGACGGGGCCGATTACAGGGAGTTGACATTGGAATATGGCACACGCGTGGCGTTTGACCTTGTCGCTGGAGATGCCACGAAGTTCACCTTGTGGCAGCTGAACGAGAAGACAGGCAAGCTGAAGTCCGTCCAGGCCACCACGCTGAAGGCAGACAAGGCTAAGGAGAACTACGCAGCTTCCACTAAGGAGCTTCAGCTCAGCGCAGGTATGTACTATGTCTCCATGGAGAGCACCAATGCCAAGAAGGGCGGCAACGCTGAGTTCACAGTCACGCAAGGCGAGCTGTTCAAGGTGTTCGACAAGGCGGACAACTCCAACGACACATGGAATGCCGCTTCCGAAAACGAGACTCTTGCAATGGGAGATTCCGCGAACGGCTGGGTCGGCTTCGGCGATGCGGTGGACTACCACCAGTTCCAGATAGCGGATGCAGGCAAGCTGACACTCACCTTTGACGAGGAGACTGAGGCGGCGCTTAACGCCAAGCAAATCAAACTCAGCTGCCTTGACGCGAAGGGCAAGTCAGTTGCACTTGCCGCGTTCAAGAACGGAAAGATCGAGACCAGTAAGGCGCTGAACGAGGGCACGTACTATCTGGGCGTCACCTGCGCCAATGTGCAGAAGTACGACACTTCCTACAGCGTGAGCCTTGCCATGCTGGCGTAATCCAACGCAAAGGCGCCTCTGTTCAACGCAGAGGCGCTTTTTTTTAACGCAGAGGCGCAAAGACGCAGAGACGCAGAGGATTTTATTGTTTTTTCTTTGGACTGCCATAGGTATATGTTAACAGAATTAACGTGGTGGTCTAAAGTCAAAAACAATAAAAAAATCTCTGCGTCTCTGCGTCTTTGCGCCTCTGCGTTAAAATCCTCTGCGTCTCTGCGTCTTTGCGTCTCTGCGTTTAAAGAGTGTCTTTGCGTTGATGGTAAGGCATTGGGGGCGGAGACAGGGGACCAGGATGTAGTTTGTGCCATTGTAGGTGATTTGGTCTTTGCCTGGAGAGATGTGTGTAATATTTACTGGAAGGTCTGGCGGTGGGGCGTATGTGTTCCAGCCGTGGTAGGCGGCGTATGCACGGAACTCCGCCATTTTGGGTTTGTGTGTATTCAGTATTACGGCCTGTCCCTGCCGCCCTTTCATGAATGTCTTTGCGGCGGGGATTTGTGTATGGTTTTGCAGCAGGATGTCGATATTGTCCGCATGGCCTCGTTGCTTCAGTTCTTGCAGCACTTTTCTGCTAGCGTCCCATTCCCCTGGTTGGATGAGCCATGCGTGGTGTGGTCTGTCCGCAAATGCAATGCATGGTTCGCCTCCCTTTTCGCTGGTGCAGGCAAGCACAAACTGCCGTGACTGCTGGCTATGCGGAAAGCATCCGATTATCATGAATAGCATTGTGAATGCAAGGTATCTTGCGAGGCGCGGGCGCATGGACGAGAATGCCAGCCACAGCAAAGCATAGTAGATGATGCAAATTACGGGGCTTATGCGGGCACCTGTGCTGTAGAGCCCTGGAATGGAGGCGGCCTCTGCCGCGACCAGCAATGTTTTAAGCAGCCAGCCTAGCATGTTTCCCAGCACGAGGGAGCCTCCTTCCCAGAAAAACGAGAGGGCAATTTGGGGAAGGGCACCCGCAACAAGCAGCAACGCGGCAGGCCCTATCATGGCATTGACTATGATTGAACCAAAAGAGACCATCCCATTCCACAGCATCATTATGCCGCAGCAGCCTAGCCAGGCCGCTAGACTGCCAAGGACAGTGCCTAGCATTCGTCCCCAAATGCGCCATAGACGCGTTTTTGCACTGTCAGGAGGCAGCCAGTTCTTCTTTTCACACATTGTGTCAATGATGGCACGGCAGGTGTTCTCCGACCTAAGCAGCACATACACCAATATGAATGAAAAGACAAAGCCCGTGTGCAGGAGGTAGAATGGATTGACTGTCAGCAGGAGCAGGCCTGCTATGCCTAGGGTGTTTTCGCTGGAATGGACATGCCAACGGCTTTGGGAAACAATCACCAGCAGCACCATGAGCCACGCCCGTAATGCAGAAGGCGCACCGCCTGACAGCAGCACGTATGCCAGCAGTAGCAGGCTTGTCAGCGGTAGACGCCAGCGCAATGGAACGCAGAACAGCCTGGCAAAGAAAACCAGGCAAAGCCCCATCAATCCTATATGCAACCCAGAAATGGAGAACAAATGCACGGTGGATGACTTTACGAATGCCTCACGCACCTCGTTGGGCAGCCTGTCTCTTATGCCGAATATCATGGCCTGGTATATTGCGGCCTCATCATTGCCGTCGATATGCCGTGTCAGTTTTTCCGAAAGTGACTGTCGTAATTCCAGCAATTTGGCGAATAATGTTTTGCCTGGAGTAAAGTCACGCACCAGATTTGCGTGGAATGTCTGGTTTAGTGAGCGGCACTTGTAGTAGCGCCTGCTGAAATCGTCCTCAAAATCCAGAAATGCGCCCTCCACTGTGCATGTTGCGCCGTATTCGTATGGTACGTCATTGGGAAAGTACGCCAGCACCTTGCCGCCGCATTTCTGAAAGGCCTTGCCATAGAAAGAGATTTCCTCCAATTTAAACTCGCATTTCCAGCGCTGGCGCTCAATGCCGCAATGGCTGCCCATTGTGCCGTGCACGGTGGCGCTGCATTCGCTGCGGGGCAATTGCGTTTTGTATGTGTCCCAGGGAGCCTTTGTGTGGAGGTGGCATAATGAGATGCCCAATATTAGGGGCGGTAGCCAGCGATGTATCCTTTTGCCACAGGTTATTATGCCCAGCAATATTATGGGCAAGGCAATGTAATAAAGCCGATTATATAGGCAATAACCTCCGATGAATACCAATAATGCAAATATGCCTGGGTAAATCCTAAAATATCGTTGTAATTCTCTTGTATTAAATGCAATAATTTCCTTCATTTATTATATCTGCGCGGCCAGGGGCCGCGCATCAGGACGCTGGACTTATCTGCGCGCATCAGGACGGAGGACTTATCTGCGCGCATCAGGACGCTAGAATGCCAAACGGTTGTTGTTCTGCAATGCTAGGGGCGGATGGCAGTCCTCCGTCCTGATGCGCGGCTCCTAGCCGCGCAGTAAAATTCAGCCCTGGATTTTTGCCTGGAGTTCCTTTGCCAGGTCCACCACATCAATCCATTCCGCCTCGGCGTCGTCGGAGATATACTTGATTTTTGCGTCCAGTTGATCGTATAGGCGGTCATAGTCCATCATTTCGTAGGTATGCCCCCAGAAATAGAAGAGGCCGCAGTTCTTCTTGGCATTCTCGTAGCGGTTGATGAAATCCCTTGCCATGAAGTGGCAGTTGCTGGCAAGGTCCAGGACATCTTTGTTTTCCGTCAGGTCGCTGACATTCTTTGTGGAGCGTCCGTATGTGAAGCCAGCAGCCTTGAGGTCTGCGATTGCCTCTGGTGTCACTCCGCCACAGGGCCAAGCAAAGCCAGTACAGGGGCGCTGGAATGTGTTTTCCAGCCATTCACGCGCCTTGATTGCGCCTTCCATGAATTCTGCGTGTTGGCAGTTGCCAGCCACCTCGTGTTTCCAGCAATGGGATGCCACCTGGAAGTCGCCATAGACCTTGCGGATGTTGTCCAGTCCCACCTTGCCGCCGATGAAACCATTGTAACTCCAGCCTTGTCCAGCCATAACCCATCTGGGCATCACATCTTCGTTTTGCGCTGAACCAGGGCAGAGATTGAAAGTTGCCTTTGCCTTGTGCGCCTTGAAAATCGCAATTGCCTTCACATCCGTGAAGACGCCGTCATCCCAGCACATTGCCACTCTGACTTTTTTCATTGTTCTTCTCCTTGTCATTTGCCCCGCCATACGCTGGAGCGGGGATCGCTATATCTTCTTTTTGGGGAATCTTGAGTGTGGGTTCCAGAGCGGGACCCACTCGGGTTTGGTTTGGGATTGTGCCCTCCGAAGCGGGGAGCACTCTGGTTGGGTTTGGATTGCTTGCCTTTGATGCGGCGGGTGATTTCCGCAATTGCCAGCCTGGCTGTGGCGAATGCCGCGTGCAGATTGTAGCCGCCAGTTGGACCGTCTATGTCCATAAGCTCGCCTGCGAAGAAGAGGCCGTCCTCCTTGCGGGATGCCATGGTGGCAGGTTCTATTTCCTGCAATGCTACGCCTCCAGCCGTGACTATTGCCTCCTTGACGGGGCGTATGGAGGTAACCTCCAGTGGCAGTTCCTTAAGTTTTGCGATAGCCGCTGGCATTTTGCCGTAGCGAGCGAGGATGTTCCTTGCCAGGTCTTGTGGAATGTCGCATTTTGCCAACAGTGCGGCGAGATTGCCTTGTGTGCCTGGCTTTACGGCGGGCAAAATGTCCGCCACCGCAGTGAAGTCGCTGATATTCTTGTGTGCGATTTGCCGTACGGCGTCGAATATGGCAGTACCACGCAGAATGCCGTTGCTGCAGAGGATGTTGCCCTGCGTTTCCACCACGATTGCGCCATTGCCGTCCACAATGCGGACTATGGTCTCCTCTATGTTGGCTTCCTTGAGATTCTGGAACAAAGTGGAGGCAGTGTCAAAGCCAGCCAGGCCTGGTTTCAGGGTGGTGACATTGTGGCCCAGTTCCTGCGCCATGCGCTGGCC
>JAFSTJ010000353.1 GCA_017450525.1 Victivallales bacterium
CTGTGGACTGTGGACTGTGGACTAATCACTGTCCACTAATCACTGTCCACTAATCACTGTCCACTAATCACTGTCCACTAATCACTGTCCACAGTCCACAGTCCACAGTCCACTGTCCACTGTCCACAGTTAATATGGCGAATTGGCATCAAGTTCGGCGGTGCAATTCGTCCTGTCCACAATGCGTGTGGGTATGATTTTCCTTGTGGCTGGTGTGTTTCCGTTCACCAGTTCCACTGCGGTGTTTACGGCGTCGATTATCATGCTGGGCGCATACAATGCGGACTGTATCCAGATGTCCTGGTTCTGTGGCATCATCTTGAAGTACTCCTGGCATCCACCGCCACCAGTCACGACCTTGATGTCCTTGCGTCCTGCTTCCTTGATGGCCTGCAATACGCCGATGGAGGTTTCGTCATCCATTGAGAACACGCCGTCGATTTTTGGATTGGCGGTGAGAATGTCAGCAAAGTCCTTCAATCCATCCTCGCGGGTGAACTTTGTCGCACGTCGTATCAGTTTCCAATTGGGGGCGACCTGCTTCATAGTGTCCATAAAGCCCTTGAGACGCAGTTCCGAAACGGAACCTGAAGTTGGCACTTCCAATACCGCGATCACTGCTTCTTTGCCAAGTTTTTCCGCCAGATATTTTGCGGAGCCGACACCCATGCTCTCATTGTCGCCAGACACCAAATAAATGCCCTGAGCCTTGACCTCGATATCGAAACTGACCACTTTGACGCCACGCTTTATCGCCGCCTCAAATGGTGCCTCCATTCCCTTCCATTGAGGGAATGTGACAATTGCCTCCACGCCCCATGCCTCCAGATCGTCCAGTTGCTGTGTCATCTCCTCGGCAGATGAACTGGTCAGTATCTTATAGTCGATCTGTTCCTTGAGTTCCTTGCAGCGCTGTTCCGCAAAATATGCCACCGCCGCAACCCAACCGTGTGTCACGGCAGGCGCAAGTATGCCAACCTGATGCTTTTTATTTGTGGCAGATGCCCCCTCTTCTTTTTTGCCGCATGAGCACAAGCCCCATGCCAGCACGAATGTCAGCAGAATTAGACAAATCTTCCTCATTTTCAACTTCTCCTATTTTATTGTAGTTCGATTATAGCGAATGTATGGTATTTAAGTGACATGTTCAACTTGCCGTTGGCAAATGAATTGATTTTGGAACCCCAGTCGCCCAGTTTAAGAGGTGCACGGTCATTAGGCACGCGGTACTTTTTGCGTATTTCGTAAAGTTCCTGGTAAAGCGGGTCATCGGCTGGCATCACATCCAATGCCTTGCTTGGCTTGAAGCCAAGGACCTTCTCGTCAAACGTCAAATTGAAATTGTGGACATCGTGGTCCTTGCCAATGTGGGACACCACAGCCAGCGCCTTCTTGTTTGCTTTGTTCACATACACGCTGACGTAGATGGACTTGTCACCATCGACTTTGGCTGGCTTGTCCCAATATCCCACGAACTGTGATTTGCGTACACCGAAGTCATCGTACGCCCTGCTCACTTTCTCCAGAATGCCATAGTGGCATCTTCCCTGGTCCAGCATGGTGTTGTGGGGAAGCACACCAGCCAGGAATGCCTGGGTTATGCGGAACTTGTACAGTTCTGGATCTTCCTTGCCGCCACCATATTTGGGCAGAAGCACGTCATTGGCCTGATATACGGAATTGGTCAGGCCGAAAGGCATAGAACTAAGTTCATTGGCGAACATCTCTATGTCATAAGTGTCCTGGATGTCCTTGCCATTGTGCATGATGGTGCTGCTGCTCTGGCGGATATGCTCTCCGTTCAGCAAATGCGTGGCAAAAGTCATGGCTGGAATCTGAACATAGTCGGTGTTGTGGAGACATACCACAGGCTCCCTCACTCCATTCTGCCACAGCAAGTAGTACGTGCGGCGCAGGAATTCGCGGTAAGCCAGTAATGGCCAGCGCTGGTCGCATCCATGCAGTTTGTTGGAGCATACGCCAACCGTGCCAAAGTCATAGTATATGCCCTCTGGCTTGAAACGCTCGATAAGGCGTTTCAATTGCAAGCAGAAAAACGCATTTGCGCCTGTGGTGGGACAGGTGTCATAGATTATGTACAGTTTCCCGTCCTTCTTGTAGTCCAGCGTCTTCTGTGGCAGGCAACGCCATTCGTCCCTGAACGCAGCCATCTCTGGATACTCGTCCGTCACCATCCGGCCATCCATATATACTGCCACCTGCTTTCTGAACCTTCTGCAAAGATCAAACTGCTTTTTCAGATATTGTGGTGTAGTTGAATGTTCCTCATCAGGCAGATTTGCAAAGAAGTCCTCGATTTCGTGGGGATATGGCGCGGAGCAAATCACATGGTAGCCGATGAAAGTGTCTGAATCGGGACGCTGCATCGGTGCACAATGGGGATCTGCCATTGAGTTCATGGGGAAATGGGACGGGAATGACTTGACTGGCGTCGCAAGATAGCCCATTTCGAATGTTAACTTCTCGCCCGCCTTCAGGCTGGAGCGCACATTGAATTCTACCGTTGCTTTGTCCTTGTCGCTATTTATTACGATAGCCCTGCCCTTTGGGAAAGTCCAGTCCTTGTCAGTTTCCGTGAAGAGGCATATTCCCTTGTCCTCCTGGCCCAGCCACAGGATTGGATAGAAGCCGATTGCATATTCGCCGTCTGTCACAGGGCGTGTTATCTTTGCGCCCCAGGAGCCGCCGACAACGGCGTGCATGTAGCGCGCCACATCTCTGGGCAACGTGAAACGTAACTTCAAATCCTTCACATCCTTGCTGGCGGTGACATTGAACTTGCTGTAGGACACGCCATCGTACTCCACCCAGCCTTCTTCTGAAATTGTGCAGTCGCCATTGGTGGCTGTGGCGCTGAACTCGGCACGATGAGCAGCAACCTGGCCAACATTGATGCCATCGCCAGACAGAACTTTGCCATTGCATATCACTTCAGGCGCACCAAGAAGCATGTCCTTGCCCTGGGATATGACCTTCTCGGGGAAAAGCGCCTTGCCATATTCATATTTTCTGCCCCACATTTCAAAGGCATTGCCATGGCGCATCAAAGGCGTAAGTGGAGGAAGAATAACACTCTGCGGGAATAACTTGTCCGCCTCAGACCAGACACCCATTCCAGGAAAATGCAATTCCAGTTCGGAGATTACGGTTCCGTCGTTCTTGCAGATGCCCACCTTGTAAAGGCCAGCTTTCCCCTTGTTGTCAAATGGCAGCACAGCCTTGTCACCCTTGAGGGGCACGCTCTGCAACACCTTGCCTTCTGGTGACGTGAGTCTGAACTGGAGTCCCGCATTCGCGCCATAGCGGCTGTGAAGCAGTTCGCTAGGAGCCTCCACCTCGATGTTTCCAGCAATGAACCTTGGGAACACGTCCAGCAGCACCTCATTCAGTTTGTATGGCGCGATATTGCGGGCGACAACGTCCTTGCCCTGGTACAAGGTAAACATGAGTTGGTCGTAGTTCTTAGAGGCGATGCGCCCGTTCAACTCAAACTCCATCGTCTCGCCAGCCTTGAATTGCTGCTCCTTCTTGACCACTGACATTGACTCTGCTGCGCCAGAGGCGTCAATTGCGGCAATCTCATACGACAATTTGCCCGCAACTGGGGTTGAAAGGCTGACTTTCTGGTAAAGCGCCCCACGCGATGGCTCGTTTCCAGCCAGTTTGCGCATAGTGGCGGCATTTTTGCTGAAACACAAGTCGAAATACAATTTTTTATTCTGATAACTGGCGTCATGTATGATTGAGGTGGCGTCAGAATAGTCTGGCAAGCGCCAGGTTCTGCAAAACGCGAACTTGATTGGCTTGTCGGGAATGGACTTGAATCCCAGTGTGCTCCAGGGAATAGCCGCCTCGGCCTGCCACAGGTTCGTATTGTCTATCTGCATCCTTAACTGGGAAGCATATTTCCAGGGGGCGTTCCATTCGGCGCCGTTGTTCTTGGATTCGGTGTAGCCACCAGCCACATTGCCGCCAAAACGGTACCAGTCCTCGCCGATGAGGAAATAAAGTTCAAATGATTCCGTGCCCCATACCTCAGGCTCCACGCCTGGCTTGCGGCCCTGTCCCTGAACCACGTTGTTGCCTGCGGGGAACAGGTAATTCATGCCCAGGTAGAGATTGTCCTTGTCCGCAGACATAAGGAAGCGCCCTTCAGGTGCAAGATAAGTCTGCTCCTGCTTGTGGCTTGCCAAGACTGGCAACGAGGCCGCTGTATTCCACATTGCCTCTTTCAAGTCACCATCCACAGCGACTTCCTGCCCTGACAGCACAGGAACAGTCATCTTTCCTGGATATTTTTCGTGGCTGGGCTGCAACTTTGTGCCGCAGGCGGCGGCAATCTCCGCTGGAGACAAAGCATTGTCAAATACCTTGATGGCGCTGACAAATGTGTCATCTGGCCATTGTTTCAACGTGTTCCACCCGTCCTTCCAGGCACCCACATACAGGCTGCGCACCTTTTCCATCTTGATGGGCTGCTTGTATGAAACCTCAACTTTTCCATCGTTTATGAACTGAACGGTCTTGCCGTCCCAGGTCATGCCCATCCACTGCTCCTTGCCAAACTGGCATGGCTTCTGCGCTGCATAGTAGATCTGCTCGTTCCTGTCTCCGAAGCCAAAACGGAACACATCGAATGAACCTATGGTCATGTACAGCGTTGCCGTCATTCTGGAGTTGCAGCGCAGAGTAAATGCCGCCCTGTTCTGCTGAAGACCTGCTGTCGGCTTCTCCTGTTTTACCTTGATTAGAATCGTGCCGCTTTCCCCGACAAGCGTGGATGCAGGAAACTCAGTGCTCTGGCTCCCCAGCGCAAGCGAGCCCTGTGTGTTTGGCAATGCTATTGTCTTGCCATTTATGACGGGATTAACTGGCTTTGCGAAGTCGATGTCCAGCGTGCTTTTTCCAAATGCAAAAGCAGCACAAAAAAGAAGCAGAGACAGCAAGTGCAGTTTCATGGAATACCTCCTATTTAACTGGTGTCAATATTCTGAGTTCAGAGGAAATGCGCAATGGTTTGACCGCCTCCATGAACGCCTTCATGTGTGGTTGCCCCAAATGCGCCTTCAGATGCTCCACACTCTCCCAGCATTCCACAAAAGTGACACAATTCTCACGCAAGGCAGGCTGATTTGGCATTCCAGTAGCGCAATCCTCGTTCAACAAGTAGGAAATGCAACCCGCCTCCGCATGCACATTCTTGTAATTCGCCAATGCCAGCTTCACAAACTCATCCTTGCAACCTTCTTTCAACGTTGATGTGGCAACTACGTAAATCATGTCATTCTCCATTTTAGGTTAATCTGTTATCATCTAAAAAACAGGCCTATTATAATCCCAATTTCAAAAATGGCACGGCATAAATGCCATTTTTAACTGCAAAGGCATATTATTAATGGAATTGCTCTTCTTTCAATGGGACTTATGAGACTTATGGGACTTATGGGACTTATGGGACTTATGGGAC
>JAFSTJ010000354.1 GCA_017450525.1 Victivallales bacterium
CTTATTATTTATGGGAGGTGCACTATGAAAATGACTGATTTCTTTAAATCTCTTTGCTTTGGTCTGGCTCTATCCCTGGTTCTTGTCGCACCATGCATTACCATTTACACATACAATCCAATCTATTTTTCATTCGACCTGCTGCATTTGGGAATTGTGTGGACATTACTATCGCTATTATGCAGTTTTATGACATGTGCGCTTCTCATGGGCGCGGGACCTTGGCGACACATTCGAAAAGTGGAAGTTGCGATATTGGCTCTATGTGTGCTTGCCTGGATGCAAGGGGGCTATTTTGCAACTATTCTTCCCACCATACCTGTTGCCACTGAATTTGGAAACAACTTATTCTGGCTTTCATTCACACAAATTGTGATATTCACGGTCATAATTGGCGCAATGTTCTTTTTCAGAAAGTTCATCTTCGAACACATAATGCAGGTGCTGCTATTCGTGATACTCTGCCAGGCAGTCTCCATCGGAGCCACAATCTACAGATTTTCCTCACATTCATTCAACACAATATACAAGAACTGCTTTGAGGAAAACAACAAATACACATTCGCTTTCAGGGAAAATGTGCTTCTAGTCGTGGTGGACTGCCTGGGAAATAAACTATTCAAAGACGAAATCAAAAAATATCCCGAACTGGAAGGACTTTTCAAGGATTTCACCTGCCTGGATGGAATGCGCAGCCCAGTACCCCGCACTATGGCGGCTGTGCCTGCCATGCTCACTGGCATTGGCTTCAAATACAGCGAAGCAGAACTGGGGGATGATGACCTTTACCCGCAATACATCCATAATGCATACCTTGAAAACCAGACACTTATGCACCGCCTGAAATCAGAGGGCTTTCGCTGCGAGGGCTATCAATATATGCCCAACATTGTCCTGGCAACGGAAACATGCTTCGACAATGTGATTCCACGTCTGAAACACAATGCTTCGGAAAAAATGATGTTCCAGGTCTGGTGCCAGAGAATGATGCCATATTTCATGCACTATTTATGCAACTTCAAATGGGATATGGGGAATATGTTCGTAAACGAGGTCAATACGGGGCGCATCAGAAACAAGCACCTTAAATATGACCAGGCCATGAACCAGCGTCTCGTAAGGGAGTTCGTGGTAGGACGCGATGAAAAGGTGTTCAAGTATTTCCATCTTCAAGGCGCCCATGTTGATTTGAGCACCGATGAAAATCTTGAAAATTGCGAGGATACGGACAAATACCGCCAACTAAAAGGCAGCCTGATATTCGTGGAAAACCTGTTCCGCCTACTGAAGGAAAACAATCTCTATGACAATGCAACCATTGTGGTGACAGGAGATCACACTGAAGAGTATCGCCCCGAAAACGCCACGCTGGTCAAGGCACCAGGCAGAGCCAAGGACAAGTTGGACTTCGATGACAAGCCATACGTGGTGGCGGATATGCCAAACATCATCCAGAAACTGCGCGGAAAATAGCCCATTGAAGTGGACAGTGGACTGTGGACTGTGGACTGTGGAC
>JAFSTJ010000355.1 GCA_017450525.1 Victivallales bacterium
AAAACAAAAGAGGAATTCAGGGACCATGTGAAGAAAGTCATGAAGACCATCCGCGCCGCAATTCCAGATGCGCTCTTCCTGGCTTCGATGGAGACATACACGTACTACCTCTCGGAGGAGGACTTCACCACGCCTGCGCCAGAGGGCTTTGACTGGCATAAAGCAACACCTGCCACATATAAGCGTGTCATGGAGTCTCCCTTCCGTGATTCGGCAACGCTTAGCCATAGTGGCAAATTGGAGTTGTATCCTGACAAGGACGAGGACGGGGCAATCCGCAAAGGCCTCAAATTGCAGGTTCATCCCGTAATTGGAAATTTCTTCTACAAGCGCAGGCTGGAGGAATTCAAGTTCTTGTTCGACGAGGTTGGACTTGACGGCGTGTATCAGGACATGTTCGGATACAGTTCGGCAAACTCTACCATCCACACCAAGTGGGATGGCTTCTCCATATCCGTGCTGCCCAACGGCAAGATTTCCAGCAAGTTTACGCATCTGGGCCCCTTGACCGCTCCTGCCCGCGCCAATTGGCTGCGTTACATTCTTAGCAGAAACAAGATTGCGCTGTGCAACTTCGGCGCCCCCACCACCCGTGAGTTGCAGACAATACCCTACATGAACTTCTGCGAGGCCGCTGGTAATGGCATTGGCCGCCAGGATTTGGATTCAATACCGCCAGACGCGTCTGGCGTGGTGATGAACCAGCTGACCACGCCAATGGGTTATGGTCCCCACAGAGCCGAGGAGGAGAACGGCCCCAGGCTGTTGGCCCGCGTGAGGGCTTATCTGCGTTATGGCGCCCTCTATGTGCACACTTCGGTGCGCAATACATTCCCCTCTGACGGCGAGAAGGGCGGCGAATACGGACCCATCAACCATTCCTATCCAATCACTCCAATCGAATTGCACCGCGGCTGGGTGAAGGGCAGGGAGCGCATAGTCTCCTGCGTTTCCTACAGCACGAACTGGAACCGCAAGGAGAAGCCAGTTGCTTTGCGCTTTGATGCCAATGGCCGTTCCATCCCGCTTGATGGCGCGGCAGTCATCACAGGCAAGCCGGGCGACTGGAACATCAGCGTGAAAATCAATGACTGGAAGGACTTCCTAATCATCGAGTAAAAAACAGGAATTGCATTATTTTTAATTTAACCATAAAACAAGAGAGAGTGAAAAATGCTAAGCAAAAGACATTTTACTTTGATTGAATTGCTGGTTGTGATAGCGATCATTGCAATTCTGGCGGCCATGCTGCTGCCAGCCTTAAGCAAGGCCAGGGAGAAGGCGAGGATAATCAGCTGTGTCAACAACCTGAAGCAGATTGGCATTACCAGCGCGGTCTATGCCAATGACAATGATTCATGGATGCCAGTGCCCGATGGCACATACACCAATCAGCGCGGCGGCTTCTACAAGCTGACATTCACCAACAGAAACTCGCCAGTGAACCTGCTTTACATGAACGGCTATTTTGGCGGTACAAACGTTGCCAATGGCGAGGCGACCTGCAAAGCTGTCTCCCAGAACTTCAAGTGCCCCAGCGATGACTTCAACTTCGAGACACGCACTGAGACAACAGGCAGCGGCGCAATGAGCTATTACTTCTATGTGTTCTCATCCATAGAGAATTCCCTCAAGGACAGGCCGTCCACCAATGCCAAGTGGGACACTTGGGCAAATGCCAAGGGCGCCCGCGCCTTTGTTGGCAGGGACAATCCAGGCAGCATCATTTATCTGGACATGTTCTCCAATGGCGGTGGCGTCTCATGCAGGGATCATCATACACAGAACAGCAGCAAGCCAAATCATCCAGGCGCCCAGTTCAATGCGCTGATGCTGGGTGGCCACGTCAGCACAAAGCGTTTCCAGAACAGCGAGGTTGCAGACGCGTATTACAACCAGAGTTCCTGCATACGCCTTCCATACGACTTTGACGAATAAGTGAGGAGTGCATCCATGAAAAGGCTGCTGTATTTCTGCATAGTTGCTTTGTTTTGCTTTGCATTGAAGGCGGAGCTTGTGTTTGAGCGCAAGGCCGAGGTGCGCATTCCAGTCCAAAGCACAGATGAGATCAAGTTCACATTGAAGGAACTGCCGTCAAAGGGACATTCCTTGCTGCTGGAATTTGATGCAAGATTGGATTTTCCTGGCGGCTTTGGCGGCTATAATGCAAAGGGTTTCCTGCCATACGTGAACGGCAGGCTTGTTCCTGTGGATTGCTACCTGAATTGCCCGATGGAGTTCCGTTTCATCAATGGTCGCACGGGCGAGCCTGGTCGCTGGTGCCCGCCAAAGGTGAATTTCAATTCCATCAAGACAGGGAATTGGTGTGAGGACAATGTGCTCAAGAAGGGCGGAAACTATTTCTCTCTGGTTTATGCAGGTGACTTTGAGGGCATTGACACGCCAAAGAACAAATACAGCAGCCTAGAATGCAGCCGTTCCCATTTTGTGTTCGACATAACGGAGTTTTGCCAGGCAGGGGAGAATACGCTGGTTCTCTACAGCGCTATGTCTCCAGCCGCAGTGAAGGCAATGGGCGGCTCGTTGACGGACCCCAACAACAAGCGGGGCAAATTCCCCATGGTGGTGCGCTCATTGACAATCCAGAAAACGGATAAGGTCCAGGTCAGGCAGCAGCCGTTCTGGCTCAAGGAGCTGGCGGATATTTCCGCAGCAAATCAAGTATTCGAGCCAAGGACTGACTTTGCTGAGAACTACAGCGTGCGCTTTGGCCAGGCAGGGGCAATTATCGTCAAGTCTGGAAATGAGGAATACAGGCTGCACACAAGCTTCTCATATCCTGGCGATGGCAGTTTCAACAGGATTCCCGCTGGAAATGGACAGGAGAAAGGCTGGATTGCCAAGAACAACGTGAAGGCGATGAAATACGAAGGGCAAGGCGCTTTCTACAAGATAACCCGCGAGCTTGACAGGCAACCAGGCTATTTTGAAGTCAGGGACACATTGGAGAACCTGACAGACGAAGTGGTGCCTGTCATGGTGCGCTACGATGTGCCGTTCAAACTGAAGGCAGGAGAGAATTGCATCTACAACAGCGGCCTGAAAGTGACAGAGACAATTGTGGATCATACCTATTTCCCGGAAAACCCCACCTTGTTTTTGCAGGGAAAAGAGGGTGGTCTGGGCTTGGTGCCAGGAGACGATGTGCTGCGCATACACGCGAAGAACTACACATTGCCTGGCACTGTGCAGATCAGGGACGAGCAGTTGATGCTTGCGCCAAAGGCGAAAATCACCCTGAAATTACAGGTTTATCCCGTGGAGAAGGGCGACTATTTCACTTTCATAAACCAACTCAGGCAAGTATTGAACCTGAATGGAGAGACCATACACGGCACATTCCGCAGCGCCGTGTCAATGCCCAAGCCCAACTGGAAGGCCAATGCGGGCTTGACGGCGGTGCACATCAACAACCGCAGCCGCAATGGTGATTGGCAGTGGGGGCTTGCACTAGCGGAGAACAAAGAAGTGCATGAGAAGATGAAGAAGACCGTGGCCGCATTCAAGCAGATTGTGCCAAAGAATGTGCGCGTTTTTGCAAACTACATGGCAATCTATTTCAGCAATGCCACAGGCGATGACCTGAAGCGCTTTGGCGACTGCGTGGTGGTCAACAGAAACGGCAGCTATCCAATGGAGGCCAATTGTCGCTTCTATATTGCAAAACGGGACAACGCATTCGGAAAGATGGTTACGAACACAGTCGATATGATGATTGACGATTGGAAGGCTGACGGCATCTATTTCGACTACCTTGAAGGCGCTGATCCATATTTCACATATAATCAGACTGACGGGGTGAGCTGTGACATAGACCTCAAGACTGGAAAGCTCATCGCGCAAAAGGGCTCCTATCAGCTGCTGTCCCAGGACTATCTGATATGGCTGATGAAGCATGTCAGCGAAAAGGGCGTTGGCATACACGCTAACCGTAACCCATTCACCTGGACCACCGCCACTCAACTTAAGAAGGAAACCCCATTGCGTTTGACGGAATGCGGCTATCCAGACCAGTTGGCGCGCGGGCATCTGGGGTTCTGTCCAATGGGTCTGCAGCGCACCTTCTCCAACCAGCTGCACCTCCAATTGCAGCGTGCCTTGTACGAGGGGATGCTGACCATGCCATACGATGTGAGGTACGCGTGGGATGACAATCCAGTGGCTTTCTGCTATCCATTCACCTTCCGCGAGCTTCGCAGAGGCTGCGTAATCGGGGATAACAAGATCATCACCGCCGTCAGCGGCACCTTTGGCTGGGGCGACAAGAGTAGCTTCAAATGCCGCATATTTGATGCCACTGGAAAGCTGCGGGACGAAAACGGCGGCACGCAAATCACAAAGGACGGCAAGAACTATCTTCAGCTGAAACTGCAGCCACAGGAAGTCGCCGTGATAGAAAGAAACTAATTTTAATTCACAGATATCCCATAACGCAATTGATATTTCTGTAGAAAATTAACAGTGGCAATATCTGACATGAAATACCAAAAAAGGGACCTCTCTGCGACCTTAATCGCTGGTAGAACATATATTTCTACTATTGCGAAAAAGTTAGTAATGGGATATCTGTGTAAAAAATACAGCCAAGCAACTTGACAAATTGAATATTGCGGATTATTATCCGTTTTGTCGTTTTTGTCATATTTTGTCAATAATTTCACAGGAGGAATTATGATTCTTACATTAAAAGAGTTGGCTGAACATCTGAAGTTGAATGAGCGCACTGTCCTGCGCATGGCGAAGAATGGGCAGATTGAAGGCTCGAAGGTGGGCGGTCAGTGGCGTTTCAATGGCAGCCAGATAGACAAGGTCTTTTTCAAGAAGCCTGAAAAAGAGGATGATGTGCCATTGGAGGTGCTGACACGTTCACGCATCGGCATACCAGTAAGCCGTCTGATTGATGAAAACCGCATTTTCCTTGACATGAAGGCAAAGAATGTGGATGAGGTGATCGATGAACTGACGCCAGCCGCACTTTTCAATTCATTGGTGCTGGACATCAAGGACCTGCGCGAGAAATGCAAGAAGCGTGAGGAACTGCTGAGTACTGGCGTTGGCAATGGCATTGCCGTGCCTCACCCAAGAGATCCTATTTCATCACTGCGCACGCTGGGATGCTTTGTCATTGGCCGTTCCAAGAAGGGTGTTGACTACAATGCCGCCGATGGCAAGCCCGTGAACTATTTCTTCCTGATTTGCTCTCAATCCATTGAATTGCATTTGCATTTGATCGGGCAGGTCGCCAGCCTTGTGAATGACCCAACTTTCATGAAGGCCGTGAAGGCCGCCAAGGCACCAAAGGACGTTATTACCGCCATTATGGCGCATGAGCGTGCCGAATTCCTGAAGGCAACACAGGGAACCGAAGAATAAGTAAACAGTAAACAGTGGACAGTGGAC
>JAFSTJ010000356.1 GCA_017450525.1 Victivallales bacterium
TAGTGCCCCAGTAGTTGTCGAACCTGTATTTCTTGCTGAAGAAACTGGAGATGGAGACGGGATTGCAGACATGGATGTCAGCCTCCGAAAAACGGTATCCATCGTACCAGGTAAGAAGCATCCGCATCAATTCCTCTGTGGAGACTTCTTTGCTTTTAGCCGCCTCATCAATTCTGTCTGCAAAATACCTTCTTACCTCCTCTTCAGTAAAGCCCAGCATACCTGCATAGTCGGCATCCAACGTGATGTCAGTCAAGTTGTTCAGTTCCGAGAACAGCGACACATGGCAGAACTTGCTCACGCCTGTCACAAACAAAAGCCGCTCCATGGCGTTCCGGTCTTTCAGAACGCTGTAGAACCCATTCAGGCACATCAGAATCTCACCGACGTTCTCCTTTGATATGTTGGTGAGAATCGGCTTGTCGTATTCGTCCACTAGAATAACGACCTGTCCTTTTTTGTGCAAGGCATCTATGAGCTTGCCGAATGACGTTGCCGCATCCGCGTCTTTTGGAAGCTTTATGGAATAGGATTCGGCGACGGTGACCACCTTGTCCCGCAAATACGCATCGACTTTATCCGCCGTGTTCTTCATTGGCGTATAGTCTCCGAAGCTCAAGTGGATGATAGGATGCATCTTCCACTCGTATGGCTTGTCGTAGAGCGAAAGCCCTTTGAACAGTTCCTTCTTTCCAGAAAAGATGGCCTCCAGTGTCGAGAGCAGCAGCGACTTCCCGAAGCGACGCGGACGGGACAGGAAATACATTCCTTTGGCAGGCCGTATCAGCTGCCAGATGTACTCTGTCTTGTCAACATAGAGGAAATTGCCATTTATCAAATCCTCGAATGTATATACACTGGTTGTCAAATCCTTTTCCATTCAATCTGTCCTAATGTTGCATCTATCAATACCTCATTGCCGTCTGCGCATGATTCTTTATCCGACTTATCTCTTTTTAATGTAGCCTGTAAAAGGAGTTTTTCCTCTTGACCTCTCGTCGCACAACTGGTACAATTCCCCCGAGTCTTTCACGTTATTTTGCTCTTTTGACAAAGAGGAAGAAGCCGCCCCTGAGGCTGTTCTGGCAGGCATAGCCAACTGGTTCGTATTCGTCATTAAGAGCAACTTTGAATTCACTTTCCGTAATAGAGTCAAGGACGGGATGCCCGTTAGGTTGCAAATAGCAAAGTTCGTGGCGTGGGATTCTTGCTCTCCAAGAGTGCCGCCGATAGCAAAAAGCCTAACGGGCGTTCAGTTTTCTGCTTAATCAGCCGAAAAGTGTCGGTTTTGGAAAACAGAGAAAACCGGGGCAAGGAGTGGCTGCCTCCTCCAGTCCTCGATCAAGCCGATGATGGACAATCGCCTGCCGCACGATTCCATCTCCGATGTCAATGCAGGCAGGCAACGTCCCCATCACCAGCGCATTCGGCTGCATAAGCCCTGGTTTTCCGCATTGCGCGGGACTTCACCCCCTGATGATTCCGCTGAAAGGGAGCGGTTCCTGCTCCATGGCATCCGCCTCCTCCCTGACAGGATTGAAATCGACAAGCAGCGTCCGCCAGCGTTCGACTCCGTTCACGAAGGCCTCCAACGCGGCAACGAAGGCATCCGTGTCCAGATGGTCCAGCGGGTAGGCGCGGACAAGGACATATTCCTTTGTGCGGGGGTTCTGAGAAAGCGTCGCGCCCCCGGTTCCCTGGAAGAGGAAATTCGCCTGAAGCAGAAAAGCGTTGTATTTCGGGATGTCCTCCGTGGGCCCCTGGCCGATGACGCCGTAGAGCAGCACCGATCCATCCACTTCATTGTGGACGATCTCCACCTTCATGTTATCGAAACTCAGCGCAGTTATCCCATCTTTGGTGACGATGCCCTCTAAGCCAAACTTCGCCGCGAATCCCTCTATCAATTCATTGTATTCCATAGTTGTTTTTCCTTTGACGGCCGATTAGTTGAAATCCATTTAGTTGAAATCCATGGAGAAGCTGGTCCTGCACTCGACTTCTCCTGCATGGAATTGAAATTCCTGAGGCAAGGCATTGATCGTACGTCCAAGCCTGTCGGTACCCTGCATGTCTTTAAACACTTTGCTCGATGGCTCGTTGTCGTATTTGCTGAAGTCAACCTGCGCAAGGCGATCAAATCCCTGTCTTGTGATTCTTAGCTGCATGGTGGTGGAAACCTTGCTTCCGGCATCCTGATTGTACTGAGTATAATTCTCCCCGTCGTCATTCAGAATGAAAATGCACTTTCCGCCCATGTCCAGCGTGGTATCAAGGTTCATTAGCAGCGAACCGTCCGGCTCCATGGTGAGATTGAAGGTGTATTTGTTCTTCTCCTGCCTGCTCGTGACACTGAAAGCCGTTCGGTTGAGATTCCTATCCAGCCCAATGGCAATGCCGTCCGTCGCCGCCTTTATGGTCTGCTGGCTAAGCAGGGACAGCACGATATTCGCCTTGCCTTTCAATGCGCCGTTCAGATTCAGATAGGTGGCGTTCGGGTCTCTCGTTACAAACTTCGCAATCTGGTCGCGAGCCTGGATGAAATCATTGGATAGTTTCACTCCGCCAGGAAGATTGACATCGAAATCGCGGATAATGTCCTTGGAAAACTGGGATTCCTCTCCCTTGCCTTCCGCGAACAGCTTGCAATCGTCGAGCATACCCCAGTTGACCATCGCCTGGCAGGTATTATTCGTCAACGACGTAATGGTCTGCAGAGGATCATGCGAATCGGAGCCGATTCTGCGCTCGATCAATCTCTTCATCGTCAAATCCCCTTCGCCATTGCCCCGTACCGTCTGGGAAAGGAAAATGTCAATGTCCTTTGCAAGCTGCGAAGAAGCCTCGCCCTTTATCTCATTCAGGATCAAATCCGCTTGGACGGAAGCAGGATTGAAATTGCCGTCGAACAAGTCAGTTTCCCGAAAATCGTTAGTCGGCTTTCCAAGACAGCCATATACGCTCTGCTTTACCCTGTTGACATACATCAGATAGGCGTTCGCGGCCATCGACGTCCTGACAGCAAGCCCTTTTGGCATTCCCCTTTTGTTCATATTCCCCGCGACAAAATCCGCATATACGTTCATCACCTGTTGAGCCGTGGAGGTGTTGAACGCGTTATAGGCTTTGCCAAGCGTGCTCTTGCTCAGGCGAGCGCAGAGGATGTCGCCCGCAAACTCGCGGCACGGGCGCATGTCGTCCGAACCTTCGAGAACCTTGATGATGTTTCTGTTCATCAAGTCATTGACATTGTTGCAGAATTGAGCCACGCCCTTGTGGAAGTCTATCCCCGAAGACGAAGGCGACAGCCTGGAGAAATCATCGATGGGAAGCGTGCTGGCGGCCTGGACCAATTCCGTGATGACACCTTGCGGAAGACTCTTTCCCTTAAGCTCTGTAATGCATTTCTTCCCGGCGGCCAGGATGGCGGGATTCTTTTTCGATACCTCCTTGAGCTCCGAGAAATTGGCCTTGATATCGTCAATTTTCTCCAGTACGGCTTCGGTGGAGCGGAGCTGTCCGGCACCACTGACGAGAAGGGTATCCATGTTTTTGACGACTATCGGAAGGACATCCGGATCTTCGACGCAGCTTGAAATGACTGCTTTGATGCGCTCGTCAATTTGCGCGCTCCCGTCCGCGCCCGCCTTCTCATACGCGTGGCGCGCATGCGTCTTCGCTTCCGTGCATGCCGTCTGGACATTGTTCGCGAAATTGTCGATGGCTTCCTTTACCGCCATGATCCGACGTGCCGTAAGCGGCTTGCCCAAACCATAGTCCTGCATTCTTAGCGCCGTGTTGACGGATTCAGGGATTTTGCTTTCACCGCCGAACACCTCAATGACGGCATTCTTGAAGAGCTCGCGTGTCAAGTTGTTGACATCCTTCCTGTTCCGAATGCGGAAAATCGCGGAGAATCCACCTATGCCGTCCGACTGGGCGACTTCGATTGCACGTATTCCGATGGGGGTGTTTTCAATGCCCGCCTGCGCAATGGCTTTTCCCTTGCCGGCCTGCGTCCTTTCCGTCGCAAAGTCCACAAAACTTTGCAACTGTTCACTATATCCATTTACATTCAAAACCATAATTGTCCCTTCTTGTTTTCTTATGTAAAATATCAGCTACATAGACCTGTTCAACAAGATATTCCGAACGTTATAAAATAATGGCTCAATAGTTTTTTTCCAGTCGCCTACGGCGAAAAATGGAAAGGGTGGAACACAAAAATCTGACGTAAAACAATGTCCAGGCCGTAATTGAACTCATTTTCCTGCAATGCAGTGGCCAGAGCTTATCCTCTGCCTACTGCCTTTTCCCCCTCGGTCTTTCGTTTCCTAGTGTCCAATGTTTATACATCAATAATTCTTAAAAATCGTCCAATCGAATGGTTTTTCGTCCAAAACATGCTACATTAGCGACTTCCTCTGCATCCATCCCTTCAACGACGGCAACGGCAGGATGAGCCGTTTGCTGACTCTGCTGATGCTCTACCAGAATGGATACGATGTCGGGAAGTACGTCAGCATGGAAGCGCAGATTGCTAAAGCCAAAGACGAATACTATGACGCGCTTCAGGCCGTCAGTGAAGGCTGGAACGAAGGACGGAACGACGTGAAGCTATTCATCAGATATATGCTCCAGGTCATATTGTCCTGCTATGTTGAGTTTGAGTCGCGAGCCGACGTCATCGGGAGAGCTGACCACTCCGCGTATGATGTCGTTCTCGCGTATGTCAAGTCCAAGGTCGGGCGTTTCCGCGGCACTGACGCCATTGAGGTCTGTTCGTCCGCTGGACGTTCCGCCGTTCTGGCTAGCCTGAAGAAACTGGCGGAGGAAGGTGTCATACGAAAGGAAGGCATTGGCCGAGCCACCTTCTATGTCCGCAATGACGATTCAGTAGATTGATCGTTGATCTGCGAAAACGTCCACCATAAACGCCCACATCGAAAACTGAGATTGCGGACTTCCGACCAATGTGAACTGGAATACTCAATGCGGAAGATGAAAGATGCTGAATGATGGGGGAGATACAAAAAAGCGACTTTCGGGAATGGACCGCAAGGTCTGTACCGAAAGTCGCAGCAATTGCAAGTTCGTCCCCAAGGTTGCGCGTCATCCCCCGCTACCGTGCTTGCCGAAGACCGGACATTACAAGGTGCTTGAAGCACGCATTTCGCAAGAGTGGTCCGCGGGCACAACCTTTAAATTAGCATGGAAAGGAGAAAAAGCAATGGCAGAGACTGCAAAGGAAGAAGCGCCTCTCCTGTGGATTGGCATTGATGTTTCCAAGAAGACTTTCACGGCTGCCGCCAGACTCCCATGGGAGGAAAAGGCAGTCTATCCGAAGGGGGGTGTCGAATTCGAGAACAACCGTTCAGGCGCAAGGATGCTATGCAAATGGATCGAGGAACTGGAAAAGGACTCCTGTGGCACGTTCGGCGTGGCGATGGAGGCGACCGGCGTCTATTCCCTTCGGCTTTACGACAACTTGAAAAAGTGCCGTCCTGAACTGCATGTCGCGATATGCAATCCGCTGTCGGTCTCTTACTACATGCTTTCGCTTGGCACGAACAAGACCGACAAGGCCGATGCAGCCGTCATAGCTGGATTCGCCACGCACCGTCGTCCGGCGCGCCACACTGAACTGTCAAAGGACCAGGCGGAACTGAGGCGTCTGGCGCGGGATCGTGCCTTCCTGGTCGACAGCCGCACCGAGTACAAGAACAGGCTGGAAAGCGAGAGGAATCCCGTCAGCCGCCGCCGGATAAACAACGTGATGGCGACCATCAATGAGCAAATCAGCGATATAGACGCGGAAATCGAGAAATACCTCGCGACCGAAGCGTCTTCGGAATGCGGGAGCGAAATCGGACTCATGCAGACTGTGCCTGGAATTGGAAGGCTTTCCGCTGCAATCATATACGGTGAACTCGGATCGCTCGCCGGCTACACGAGGAAGCAACTGTCCGCAATGTCGGGAGTCTGCCCGACGACACGCCAGTCGGGAACAAGCCTTCACAAGGGGGGACTTTCCAGAAGAGGATCGAAATGGCTCAGAAGAATCCTCTACCTTGATTCGTGGCAGGCAATCCTGAGAAGCCGGACGATGGCGGCATTCCACGACAGAATGCTGTCAAAGCCCGATTCATCAAAGATGAGCGCAAGGGTCGCCTGCATGAGAAAGCTGCTGCTTGTCCTCAGGGGCATTGTGGTGTCGGGGAAGCCTTTCGACCCTAACCACGTTTCGGTCAGGCCTGCATCTCTTGACAAAAAACAAAAAAATCCTGAAAAATCAGAGGTGGGAGCTTGATTTTAACACATTACCTTGCATATTTCAATATTCAGTGCTATTTTAAAATAAGATGAGACATTATTTTAACTCCTGAGAGAGAAATGAAGCGAAGACTCCAAGGTCATTATGAGACCGTCAGTACGGTCGGGGAAAAAGTCAAAGTCTTTGTCCCCGATTCTCTTCCGCCGTTTCCATCGCTGGAAATTTCCGGGAAATTGCAGAGGAAGCTGGATGAAGCGGCGTATCTCTTGGGAAAACTGGACGGTGCAGCCAATCTACTTCCCGATGTGGGAATATTCTTATATATGTTCATCCGCAAAGAAGCTGTGTTGTCTTCTCAAATCGAAGGCACTCAGTCTTCACTCTCCGACTTGATCCTATTCGAACTTAAAGAAAAACCGGGTGTTCCAGTGGATGATGTTCAGGTGGTCAGCAACTATGTTGCGGCGATGACCTATGGGCTGAAGCGGCTGGAAGAGGTATTTCCGCTTTCGCTGCGTCTTCTCCGGGAAATCCATGCCGAACTGCTGGCCAAAGGTCGCGGCAGCAGTAAAAATCCGGGAGAATTCCGCTACAGCCAGAATTGGATCGGCGTCACCCGTCCGGGGAATGCGTTTTTCGTACCTCCTCCGCCGGAAGAAGTTGTCAGATGCATGGGTGAACTGGAAAAGTTCCTGCATGATGACAGTGTTCCGCTTTTGGTGAAGGCGGCATTGAGCCATGTTCAGTTTGAGACGATACACCCGTTCCTCGACGGCAACGGCAGAGTCGGGCGGCTGCTGATTACACTGTTGCTTTGTGATGGGGGAATGCTGAAACAGCCGTTGCTGTATTTGAGCTACTATTTCAAGTCGCATCGCCAATACTACTATGATTTGCTGAACGGCGTCCGGGAAAGTGGCGACTGGGAGCGCTGGCTGGACTTCTTTCTCGACGCTGTCATCAAAACGTCGCGTGAGAGCTACAAAATCATACTGACGTTGAACAGCCAAATTCAAAGCGACCGGGAAAAGATCGCCTCGCTCGGCAGAGCGGCAACTTCAGCGCTAGCGGTGCATCAGGCAATGCTTCGCCATCCGATAGCGGACATCGCCAAACTTAAAGAACTGACAGGGCTCACCAATGCCACCATCGGCAGTGCCCTCATTCGCCTGTTGGCTTTCGGCATCATTGAGGAAACCACCGGGAATAAACGCAATCGTCTGTTTTGTTACAATCGCTATATTGATACATATTTGTAAAAGAAGAGGAGTGTTGACGGGTGAAGAAAATTACTATTACATCACAAAAAGAGACTAACGGTGATGTTGAATATAATATGTCAGATAAGGAGTCCACATGTCAGCCTCTTTTTAAATCCAGCATGGATAATGAAACGGCAAAGAAATGCCTTACAATGCAAAAAATATTCTCTGGATTAAATTCAGATATTATTAATAAAATAATGGACGACGGAGAAGTCGTTTCATATAAAAGAGGTCAGACGGTGACAAGGCAAGGAGATGCGGGAGATGCAACGTATTTTATTCTTAAAGGCACTCTTGATGTGCTTGTAAATAATAGGAAAGTTGCAGAACGAAAAGCTAAAGAGTGTGTAGGTGAAATGTCTGTTTTAGACCCGACACAAAATCGGTGTGCAACATTAGTAACATCGGAAGACACTCATTTGTTAAAAATTTCATCTGCAATCATGGATAATTTATTGTCTGATAATCCTATTATCGTTCGCAACATTGCCATTGAATTGTGTGTTCGTTTGCGTGAACGCGCAAGGTATCACAAAATGCCTAACAGTAAGCCAAGAATCTTTATAGGCTCGTCATCAGAGGGGTTACACGTTGCCAAACAACTCTCAAAAAGGCTAAATGTTTTTGACACTAATCTATGGGATAAGGATGTTTTTAATCCATCTGAATACAATATAGAAGCATTGGTTAATCAAGCGCAAAGTAGCGATTTCGCAATTCTAGTGTTTAATTGCGTAATTAATTTTGCAAAAGGAGTATCACGTGGTATATTATGGCATCTTACAGTACAACACACAGGAGAATGCCATGCCAAGAAGAGCCACCCCTTTTTCAATCAACCCCGCAGACCGTCCACGAATA
>JAFSTJ010000357.1 GCA_017450525.1 Victivallales bacterium
CATTATGGTAAATTATGCCTCGTTTTGGACACATAAGCCGGAGTGGCGGAATTGGCAGACGCGCTGCGTTCAGGTCGCAGTGAACTTAAGTTCGTGGGGGTTCAAATCCCTTCTCCGGTACCAGTCCATACATTCTTTACAATCACATAGCCGGAGTGGCGGAATTGGCAGACGCGCTGCGTTCAGGTCGCAGTGAACTTAAGTTCGTGGGGGTTCAAATCCCTTCTCCGGTACCATTTAAAAAAGCCCAGGCGTTGCCCTGGGCTTTTTTTTATTCTCTATTTCCGTTAATCTGCGATTTTAAGTTCTTTGATGAAGGCCAGGAAATCCGCATTGGAACGTTTCTTTTCCGTATCCAGCATGCCAAAACTCCAGGAACTGGCCTTTGCATCCAATTTGAACGACAATGCAACGTCCTGATGCACGCCAAAATTGGCTATGCCAGATACAAACCCATTCCAATCTGGGCAAAGCAGGACTGGGGCTGCATAGCTGGCCTTGTCTGAATACTGGTATTTATCATCCTGCATGATTATCCACTTGTCTTCCTTGACGAGATTTTCCTTCGCCATGCGCGTCTTTGCCTTTGGCTTCAGAAGGCCCCTTGGCGTAAGGAGTTCCCTGGCATACGAGCCCTTTGCCTTACCCGAGGCAGAAGGCAGGACGTTAAAATAAATCGATGCGCTCTCAATAGGCCTAGTGCTATTTCCCTTGGCCCTTGACCAGGACATATTCAGCAAGGGCGATGTGTCGGTAACAGAGAAACGCAATACCATTTGAACGCCATTGAAATTATAAAGGACATCTACACCCGCCTCCTCAGGGGTGTTGAAGATGTCAAATTTCTTCGGTTCCAACCAACGGCTGTCTATGCCATTGATTACCACATGGACAAAGTCAAAGCGAGAAAAGCCCGTTTTATTGACAGGTGCGGGCATGGCAATCTGAACCCTGCCAGACTGGGACGGGCTTGGATTGGTATAACGGAAGGTAATCACATAACTTGTCAACTGGTTCTTCAAAATAAAGGGAACACCTTTCTCAAGGGCATTTACGTATGCATTGTGGTGTTTACGGCATTCAGCAGCCGTAGTGAATGCCATTGCAAAAACAAGTAGAATGCAGAATAATTTGCGCATGATTTTCCTCCCTCAATCGTCAAAGCCCATGAATTTGAACTGTCCCCACAAATCCATATTTCGATTGTCCTTCATGGTGAAGGAGAATGAGGCCGAAATATTGTTTGCCGTCACGGTGCGGCGCTGCGAGTAAATCACATTGCCAAACCAAGTGGAATATACCGTAGGTCCCTTGTGCTTCAGGCCATCAAAGGGAACGAACATCTCGGCGACCCATCCCTTGTCATCAAAACTGGACTTTAATTGCAGGCCCTTGCATTGGAACACGCCGCCTACACCCTCTGTCACATCCCGCTGCGCCTGATAGAGGTTTCCATTTGGATTAAAGGCGAATTGGTAGTAATAATCCTTCTTCATTCCTGGAGAGAAAAGGAATTCCCAGCAGTCGGAATGCTTCCAGATTTCACCAGGATTGTCCATTGGCTTTTTCTGTGCCGTAAGGAGGAGGTAAATGCCCTTGTCGCTCCATATCATCCTTGCCTCTGGCTGTTCGGGGAACTGGTAGTCATAGCCCTGGGATTCACGGAGTTTGCATACGACGGCACGTTTCCATGCCTCGTCATTTGGATTGGCGTCTATAATGATTTGCTCATTCTCATTGAGCCTTGCCACATTATAAACTGGAATCAGCGTGTTGTGATAGGCCCTGGCACTTGTGATTTGCTTCGTCCAGGGTTCAAGGAAATAATCCAGGCGCTGCGCTTCAATAGTATTGGGCTTGACCGCCTTCTTCGCCTTTTTCAGCAAGTCGTCCATCTTGTCAATGGTCTTCAAATCAAAGCCAGTATACATGTGCCTGGGCTTGATGTTGCCACGGATTGACACATCCTCCGACACAGTCTTGATCTGGGGAATCACCTTTTCCTCCCAGGTGGTGACCATCAAATCATAGAATTCCTTGAGGTATTTGCCAGCCTCGGGGCCATACAGGAGAGCCCAATGCTCATCAATAGCTGCCTTCGCATTGAAATCGGGATTCCACATGGCGCGATATGCAGGGTAGTAGGAATAGTAGAAATGGTTGTCATGCCCCGCATCAAAGAAAATATACTCCTTCCAAAGCGCATCTCCCAGCGTCTTAATGAAGTCAC
>JAFSTJ010000358.1 GCA_017450525.1 Victivallales bacterium
ACCGTCCCCCAACAAAGGAAGAAATGCGCCAGATGAAGGAACTTCTTGCCGATGCGCTGGATAATGGCGCAGGTGGTTTTTCATCGGGCCTCTACTATCTTCCAGGACGCTTTGCCCAGACTGATGAGGTCTGCGAACTGGCCTCGCTTCTGAAAGGGACAGGCAAGCCATACGCCACGCATATACGCAGTGAAAGTGACCTCCTTCTGGAATCCATTGAGGAGGCAATCAAGATCGCCAAGGCCGGTGACAATAGCCTGGAAATCAGCCATCTGAAAACCAGCGGCAAAAACAACTGGTCCAAGATAGATGCAGTCTTCTCCCTAATTGAGAAGGCGAGGGCGGAGGAAATGGATGTGCTGGCGGACCGTTATCCATACGTCTATTCCAGCACGTCACTGCGTATGATTGTGCCTCCTCCATTCAATGACATTGATACTGCGACCCTTTGCTCGCACCTCAAGGAATCTGCCGAATACCGCCAGGAACTGGCTGCCGCGCTGGAGAAGGGGAGCAGGACGCCATTCAACAGGGTTATCGTGGTCAATTCCCCGTTTGCCAAGCACAAGCAGTATTATGGAATGAATCTTGAGGAGATTGGCGCTAAAATGAACTGCTCGGCGGCGGAGGCTGTAGTCGCACTGCTTGCAGAAGGCGATTCACCCAGCGCCGCATACGGCACAATGAGCGAGGAGAATCTGGAGAAGATACTCGCCAAGCCATACGTGGTTTGCGGTAGCGACAGTGGCTTGCGCGTATTCGGGGACAACAGTACCCATCCCCGCGCGTTCGGCACATGCCCGCGCTTTTTCCGCATCGCAGCCAAGAACTGCACCTACGAATCCATTATACGCCGAATGACAGCGCTTCCAGCCGCAAAATTCAAACTGGACAAGCGCGGCATGATAGCTCCAGGTTATTTCGCTGATATGGTGCTGCTTGATTTGGATAGATTTGATTGCGCCGTGGATTACGGAGATCCCGCCCAGGTTGCAGTTGGAGTGGAACAGGTCTATGTCAACGGTGCGCTTTCGTATGATGCGGCCCAGCAGGCCACGCTGGCGAGAAACGGGCGTATGCTGAGAATCAAATGACAAGATGCTGAACATGACTTGTCCGAGTAGCGGCTTGGCATTGGTAAAATCCTTCTCCTAGGGCAAGGTCATTCTCTATTTGCGAAGATGTTCAGGCGCAAGTCTTGCTTGCGCCTGAATTTAATGGTGGTTTAATGTCCCCAGACTGTGCCTTACTGGTGCTATAACGGGTGAAACAATAAGGATATGCGTCTTACAATATGCCTTATTTGCTTTCTGTGAAGTCAATTTTCAGTTGACCGCTGACATTGGTGAGTTTTTTGCCTGGAATGCCAGGTGATTAGGACTGGACTATGTTGTTCTCAAGGCAGAAGTCTATCATGTCGTCTATCCTGGCCTCCGCCAGGCATTCGACTGTGTCAGCCGCGCCATAGTAGATTTTGGCTGTACCGTCTGGCTCCTCTACAAGCCCTCCTGGAAATATTACACCGCCACGGTAGCCTTCAAGCTCATATTTCTCCTCTGGCACAAGCAAAGGCTTGCCCGAAATAGCGATTATCTTGGCCGGATTGTCCAAGTCCAGCAGCATCACACCTCCGTAATAACACCGTATCCAATTCCTCTGCCATGCATCAAAACTCTCTTCTTGGGTTTCAACTGCGTGGAACAGCACTAGCCAGCCCTTGCTTGTTCTTAACGGAGGGGCTCCAGGACCTATCTTGAGATTTGAGAACGGTACGTCTTTGGATTTCAGGACAAGTTCGGATTTTCCCCAATAAACCAGATCAGGAGAATAGGAAAGCCAAAGGGAATGATTTCTGTCGTTGCAATAGAATGGCCGCTCAAGCCTAACATATTCGCCATGGATTTTCTCTGGAAAAACAACCATGTTGCGATTGTCAGGCACGGAAACTGATTTTATTTCGAAATGCTCGAAGTCCCTTGTCAAGGCTATGCCACCACGAGTGCCGTTGCTGGATGCTGCGAAGCAAAGAATGGCGCTTCCGTCCTCCATTACGGTTATGCGCGGGTCATAGACATAGCTGATGCCTGGAAACTGCAGGCCCGCCACTGGAGCATCGGTTACCTTCCAGTTAATTCCGTCATTGCTCAAGGCCATGCCAATGTTGATTTTGGGCATGGTATTGTCGGCAATCCCAGCATAGAAGTCGTCAAAGTCCTTTTTGCAGAAATTGTAGTCGTTTCTGAATAGCAATATGTATTTGCCATTCCAACGGGCTACGCCTGCATTGAAAGTCAAGACACTTGGGTAAGGGACGATTTCCTTGCTTATGACGGGACCGTATTTCTTTACAAACGACGGGGTCTTGTGCTGCTTTAGCATTCTTATAGCTCCATTTGCTTATGGCATAACGCCTTTAACATCATTGGTTATCAAAAACAACTGTAAGATAATATTCCTGACATAACAGTCAAGCTCAATTTTACGCATATCCCCGGGCCTTGAAAACGCTTGTTAATACGTGGATGTTGCCAATGTGGACGCCGCCTCAGCGCCCACATTGGCAATATCGGCGATTATGCTTGCTTGGCCGTGGCAGAGCTTTGCATATAGCAGTCTCAATTGCTTTTTGGCTTTTGTGTTGAGCATGACTTTGCCAGCATGATTGCCAGCATTGCCGCGCAGGCGATTACGCAGACGTACGCGAATACATCGCCATACTTGGTATAGAAAGTATCGCCCCAGCCGTCGAACACTGGAACTTCGTATGCCTGGTAATCCTGGGTGAATACGCTGTCATTTGCTGTGATTTGCCCCATGATTTTGCCTGCCGGTGTAACCATCAGGGTATGGCTGTTGTTGCCGCTGCGCATGAAGGGGCGGCGGTTCTCCACCGCGCGGAACACCACGTGTGCCGTGTGTTGTTCCGCGCCGCAGCTTTGGTTGTACCAGCTGTCGTTTGTGACTGTCATAAGCATATTTGCGCCTTTCCTTGTGAATGCCCTGCTTATGGCGGGGAATACGTCTTCAAAGCAGATGTTCACGCCAGCTTTAGTGCCTTTTGCCAGGTTGAATACGAATGGGACGCTACCTGGCGTAAGATCTCGTCCTAGGCCAATTGCTTCGCGCAACCAGGGGTACATGTCGCTTAATGGCACGTATTCACCGAAAGGCACTCTGTGCATTTTGTCATATCCTGCAACGATGTGCGCCTTTTCGTCCAGCAGGAAAACTGAATTGAATGTGTTGGCGTTTTCATGATTTGAATCGCCAGGTTGTAAGCGCATCTGCAATGCACCCAGTAAGAGAGGCGTGTTGGTTTTACTTTGCAGCTTTATCAATTCCGCCTTGTATGGCTGGTAGTCAATACTAGAGGGGACGGCGCATTCCGGCCACATTATCAGATCCAAATCTTTGTATTCGGAATGCGCTTTTTTGCTGAGAGATACATACGTGTCCAGAGCATATTGGTATTCCCCCAGGGTCCACTCCCTGCATTGGGGGATGTTACCCTGTATTGCACACAGTTTCAGCATGGGCGCACTTTCTGGCACATCTGGTATCTTCTCGAAAATGGGAAGAAGTGCCAGGCAGGTGAACGCTGCCATGACATAGTAGTGCAGTGGCTTGCACAGCTTGCCGCCTGTCTTGAACACATGTATTGCACGGCACAACTCTATGGCAAAGGTGCAATTGCATAGAATCATCATGAATGATATTCCATAAACGCCAGTATAAGAAACAATGCGCAGTATGGATGTGTTTTTGTATTGGGAGATGCCCAGCATTCCCCACGGAAAACCCGTGAACAGTATGCCGCGCAACCACTCCAGTGTCACCCATAGTACAGCAAGTGCCAGGCCGCAGATGCAACCCTTCTTTAATTGCGAGATATGCAGCAGTCCCATGTCGGGCATTTTGATGTCCGCTGGAGTGATGCGCTTGAATATTGAGCCTGCCAGGTAATACCAGATTGCGGGGTACAATGCGCAATATATTGACAGGATGTAGCCTGCGCCAAAGCCCACCTCGTTAAGCCAGTGCAGCATAATTGCGAAATGCGCATAGCCGAATGAGAATGCGCACAAAATGCGGCGAAGCCTTTCCTTGGGCATTGGGAATACCAGCAGTGGCAACAATGCCAGCCAGCCAATGTACGAGAAGCCCGCTGGCGG
>JAFSTJ010000359.1 GCA_017450525.1 Victivallales bacterium
GCCTTGGGTGCATTGGGAGGTTCAACTCCCTCTGGTAGAAGAACTTGCTGGCGATTGGGCACTGGTTCGGGTCGTAACCCATCATGCGCAGGCCAGTAAAGTGGAATGTGGGCTGGTAGTGGAGAATGCCCTGGATGCCTTCTTCTTCGTAAAGCACGCGCATGAATTCATCGCGGGTGCCGCCCAGTTCCTTCTCATTCACGCACAGCGTGTACAGGTGGAACACGTGGTTTGCGTAATCTGGCTCGTAAACAGTCTCGATACCCTTCACGCCCTTCAGACCCTTTGTGATCTTGTGTGCGATCTCGCGGCGCTTTGCGGTCAGCATTGGCAGTTTGTCCAACTGGCAGCAGCCAACTGCGGCCTGGATTTCATTCATGCGGTAGTTGCTTCCCCAGTGGCCGTTGTAGGGCATCACATCGAAGTGTGCAGGCAGCCAGTATTCCAGGTTGGAGGTCTTCTTGCAGGTGATGCTGTCACCGAACTGCCACTCGTTCTTGGAGTTGGCCCATGCCACGTTGTTGCTCATGCAACGGAGATTCTGGATTGGATATGCATAGTCATCGCGGTTGGTGGTGATCATGCCGCCTTCGCCGCAGGTGGTGATGTTCTTCAGTGAGTGGAATGAGAATGCGCCTGCATCGCCGATGCTGCCGGCGAAACGGCCCTTGTAGGTCGCGCCGGTAGCGTGTGCGCAGTCTTCCAAAACGCGCAGATTGTACTTCTGGGCGATCTCCATGATGGGATCCATATCAACCATGAGGCCGCCGTAGTGGACTACATAGATGGCCTTTGTCTTGTTGGTGACCTTCTTCGCCACTTCTTCAGGGTCGATGTTGAAGGTGCGTGGGTCGATATCTGCAAAGACTGGTGTGCCGCCTTCCTTGAGGATTGCCAGCGAGGTGGCCACAAAGGTATTCGGGGTGACGATGACTTCATCGCCTGGCTTGATGTCAAAAATCTGGGTGATGACATGCATGCCTGTTGTGCAGTTCGAGCAGGCGAATGCATACTTCACATGATGGTATGCAGCAAACTTGTTCTGGAATTCCTGAGTCTTGGGCCCCATGGTCAGAGAATCCTGCGCCATTGCGGCAAGAGCCGCTTCCCTTTCAGCATCGTCATAGATACTGCCCATAAATGAATATGGGACCTTCAGCTTCACGCCGTCATCCGTCGCGTATGAACTTGTGATGCCGCCTTCAGTCTTTCCACCAGTGAAATGTTCCTTGTCCTTAACCATTTTCTTCTCCTTGATGCCTTTAAAACACCTGGTTTATCATCTGCCATTCAAAATGGCGTTTACAAAAATCCTAAAATTTTGCGCCTAATTTAACACCCTTTGCGATATTTGAAAACTCATAACAAGAAAATTACAGGAAATTGTGCTAAAAATCGCATTTATGTGCATTGTGCGCACTTAAAGCACACTTGCCAGAAACGAGCATCCCTCCTCGAGGTCGTTCCATGTGGCAGTGAAGTCCCCCGTGTACCAAGGGTCGGAAATATCCCTGTTTCCGCCAGACAAGTCCAGCAGCCTGAAGCACTTTTCCTCCGAGCCTGGCCCCAATATACGCTGCATGTTCAAAACGTTTATGGCATCCATCCCAATGAATATGTCGTACTTGTCCAGGTCAAAACGACTCAGTCGCACGGCCCTGTGCGGGATTATGGGCACGGAATGCCGCCGCAGTTCAGCCTGAGCACCTGGATGAATGGGATTGCCCAGTTCCTCCGTGCTGGTGGCAGACGAGGCAACCACAACGTCATTCCTTCCAGCCTGGCGCAAAAAATAGGCAAGGAGACATTCCGCCATCGGGGAACGACATATATTCCCATGGCAGACAAACATCACCTTGCCTATCTTGGACCAGTCAGGCATATTGCCGTTGCATCCTCGTTATTTCTTGACCTTGCCTTCCCACATCTTGAAGGCATTGCCAGGGTGCCTGGTCACATCGGCACGGCCACTTGAAGTAATGGTGCTGCCATCTGGGGCAAGTATAATCAGTGTTGGGATTCCCCTGACGCCATACTTATTTGCTATTTTTTCCTTCCTGGGACTGTCAAATGGCACTGCGAGCCACTGCATCTTGGTGTCCTTCATGTAGCCCTGCATTTTTGTTGCATCCTCGTCAGAACTAATGAAAACCACCTCGAAATTCTTGCCTTGCTTCACCATGTCATCCCTGAACTTCACCAGCAAGGGCGTGAATGAACGGCATGGCGGGCACCAGTGAGCGGAAAAATAAAGCCCCACTATCTTGCCCTTCAAAGCATTGGCATCAACCTTCTCACCTTTGACATTCGTCAACTGGGGACCGAACATCTCTTCAATCCAAGCTGGCTTGTCCTGGGCGGATACAAACACTGCACTCAGCAACACAACAAGCAAAACCAGAACCTTTTTCATTTTCAGACTCCTTGATTTATTAATCCTCGTACTTGACCGCCTTATCGTAAAGCTCATTCATTGCGGCAGTCGGTTTTTCCGTGGCAAGCGCCACGACTATGGCTGCAATCAGACCTGCGATGAAACCAGGTATGATCTCATAGATGCCCAGCTTGCCCAGGAAATTCATCCAGGCAATGTCCACCACGGCGCCAGCGGCAATACCAGCCACTGCACCCTGGAAATTGAAACGCCTCCAGAACAGGCTCAGCAGAATGGAAGGACCAAACGCGGCGCCAAACACACCCCAAGCATTGGAAACCAGCCCCATGATGGAGCCAGCATTGGGGTTCGTGGCAATGAGCAATGCAGCCAGCGCGACAATCAGCACGATCAGGCGCCCATTCCACATGAGTTCGTTGTCACTTGCCTGGTTCTTGCGCAGAATGGACTTGTAAACATCGCTGGAGAATGCGGAGGAAGCGGCCAGCAACTGGCTGTCAGCCGTGCTCATTGCAGCGGCAAGAACAGCAGACAGAAGAATACCTGAAATTATTCCTGGGAATATGTTGCGCACCATCTGCACGAACACAAACTCATTGGTCTTGATGCCCTCGTCAAAGCCCAGGCAAAGGCGACCGACTATGCCGATGATTGCCGCAAACGCAACGATGATGACCGTCCAGCTTATGCCGATGACGGCTGATTTCTTCATCTCCTTCTGCGAGCGGAGGGACATATAGCGGATTATGATGTGCGGCATACCAAAGTAGCCCAGTCCCCAGCCAAGACCAGAGGCAATGCTCTTCCAGTCGGAGAATGCCTGCCAGTAGTCTGCTGGCAACTGCGGGTCGGCTACCTTCTCAAGCATGAAGGCGGCGAATATAGGCGCAAGCAGCATGGCGCCCAGCACCAGCATGCCCTGGAAGAAGTCAGTCCAGCAAACAGCGGAGAATCCACCAAAGAATGTATAGCTAACGATGATTGCGGCGGAAAGGTACATTGCCGTGGTGGCCTCCATTCCGATTACCTTGTGGAACAGGATGCCGCATGCCTTGATGCTGGAGGCCGCATAAATCGTGTATGCCAGCAGGAAGACTATAGCGCACAGTACCTGCAATGCCTTGGACTTTGCCATGAAGCGATTGGTCAGGTACTGGGGTATTGTAATTGAATCACCTGAGACAATGGAGAATTTGCGCAGACGCGGCGCCTCGAAAATCCAACTCAAAGCATAGCCGATTGCCAATCCCAGAGCAATCCAGATTTCCTTCACACCGTTCATGTAAACGGCGGTGGGCAGTCCCATAAGCACCCATGCGCTCATGTCGGATGCGCCTGCCGAGAATGCAGCCACCCATGGTCCCATCTTGCGTCCGCCAAGGAAGTAGGTCTTCTCGCCTGAATCCTTTTCCCTGAAGAAGAAATACAAGCCAATCGCAACCATCCCCACTAGGTAGAGGATGAACATCGTAATCTCTGCTTTTTCCATTGATTTTTAAACTCCTGTTTATCTGTTTCACAACAAAAAATACGGTTGAAATTTAGTAAACTTGCCGCAAAATACAAACCGCAACAGCAACTTTTAAACTCTCTGGGGTAAGACTTTCTACTCCCGCATCCACAAATATTTATAGGAAAGTACAATTTCAAAGAAAAATCCATATAAAAATCTACAACCGATATACATCTTTACCTCACCTCTTGCAAACCTCGATTTCAGAGGCTATGTTAGAGGCGGATGGTGGGTGGGGGATGTATCCCAGACAATGTTCGCGCGCGCGAAAGACGCGCCATGTATGTTTTCCATGCTCCACGTTGTGCGTCATAGACGTCAAAATAATATTTCCTTTGTTTCCAGAGCCTTGAAATCAAGTGTCATGCTTCTGGAATCAGCATACTTAAGCAGGATGCTGCGGTCTTTGTTAAGTTGATTTTGGACGATGGCTCTCTTTCTGGAGAAATCATGCTCCAGTATCTTCACACTGTCAATGCCGAGGACATGCTGCCTTTCCTCGTCAACAAAAATACCGCCGTATTCCGACAGGATGTCATCAATAAAGATGTACAGATCAATGAACATAGAGTAACCATCCTGGGGCACTCCCGCCTGATAACCACCGCCGAAGTCGCTCATCTGGGGATTATTCTCGAATATGGTGTACAATAGGTTGTCCTTGCAGGGATTTCCTTTCAGGCTTTCCTCGTCCCTATACACCATAACTTGTCGCAATGCGGCAATACCACGCTCCGCATAAATCAATTTTCCAGTGCAACTATACAACTTAAGCAGCAAATATGCCACCCAACACACGGATTGATTTCCTGTAGGCGTGGAGAAGGACCTGACATAATCAGGGTATCCATAGAAACTGGTTGCCACCATTCCCTTGCAACGCCAGTTGATCCTGTGGTAGAAGGTGCCTTCAGGCAGCGGCACACTGTAGCCCATCATCATGACACTGGAAAGATTCTGCACCTTCTCCGCAGCGTCTAGCCACCTTTGCTCTCCAGTAACCCGATATAACTCCAGCATAGCCCTAAGCATGCTGCGGTATCCGTCCACATCCCAATTTGATGGATAGTCGGTTTCGCATCCTCCCATAGAGAAAAGTCCCTTGTCTTCAATGTCACGCAATGCCGCATTGCCGCATTGCAGGGCAGCGTCCAGGCAGTCTTTGCAGCCCGTCAGTTCCCCCAGAAGCAACAAGGTAGGTATCCATGACTGCGATTCCGCATTCTGGTCAGGCCAGCCAGGCTTAACCTCTGGTTGCAATTTCTGGTTGTAACGTCTTCTGAAATGCCCGTCCTCCTGCTGCATTGCAAGCACATCGGTCATTATCAGTCTTGGATAATAGTTTGAAAACACATCTGGATGCCGTTTATAAACAGAAAGTGCATCATAAATCATTTCCGACTGCGCCAGGCTGTCTATGAATCCAGGGTCAATTGGAGCGCCCCAGCCGCTTCGTTCGCAATATGGCGGGCAGGATTTCATAAAATCGCCTGTGTGGAACGGCCAAGTCAATTTAGTTTTGCCGATATAGTGGTTATAGCAGTAGAAATATACAAGTCTGCGAACCTGCTCAAGGTATTCCCGCTTGCCTGTTCTGTCATACAATCGGCATAAATAGTCAGCCTTGAGCAGGTCATACGCAATCCATGAGCAACCAAATTGATCTGGCGGATAATATCCATTTTTGAAGTGCCCGTAAAAATCCATGAAGAAGTGTGCCGCAAAGTGGTCCTTCTCCTGTATTCCATCCAATGCGGCCTTATCCCAGACAGTGCAGTAATTGTCAAGGAAATTGCGCATATCCGTCTGCGGCACATTCACTTCGCTGCCATTGATGCGCCAAAGCACATTGCACAGCTTCCCGATATGTTCTTCAGGCCCAACGCCCGCGAATAGCGCAAAGCGAAAAACACGTCTTTCCCCTGCTTGCAGGGGCAGGGGATTCCTCATCTTGAAAGAATGCCTCGGCCACACGTTTCCCTCAATCGAGGGCTTCGAAATCCAGTCCCCTTCAAAATCCAACCATGCATGCCCCAGATACAGACCACCAGAGTAATTGTAGAACAATTGATTGTGCGTTTCTCTGCAAAGGAACATCTCGCCGAATTCCTCTCTTGGAAATGCGTCCATGTTCTTGCCCCTGCATATCCACTTGTACGAAGCATACGAGTATTCAGCTAAAGGACCTTCCTGAAAATAATACAATGCAATTTCAGCCTGCAGCGGTTTTCCTGTGCCGATAAACTCTATTTCACGCAAAAAGTACGTCTCATTTTCTTCAGGATCTGATGCAATGGATATGCGTTCCTGGTATGAAGCAGCCTTGAGTTCAAAACATTCTCCAGTCTTCTCAACACAGATGTCTCCTGGCAATTTGATGCGGGCTCGCAAACGCCACATTTGGCGGTGCAGCAGGTACAACTCCAAATTGCCATCACGGAAGAGCAGTCGCTTTTCCGCCGTCCCGATAGATGGCACTTCAGGCAACTCCTCCAGACGCCAGCATTCCCAATCTGCAATGTATTTATTCCTTTCGGCGAGGAAAGACTGTATCTTATCCATAGTTTGTTTTCCTTTAGGGCATTAATGGATAATTCTGGAATTAGGTCACTCCTATCACTCGAATATGTTCTTCCACAAAAGATCTATTTTTCTCTGCTGCGCGGCGGGAATGGTGCATACGGCATCCAGATTTTCCATGTCAGCCAATTTCAAGACCAGTTTTGCCGATGCACTTGCAAGTTCCAAGGCAATCTGTGGCGAGATTTTGTCTATGGTGTTGTCAAATCTGTGATGATAAAATATGCCAGTTTCGCAGTTTCCACGCTCCAACGTTATTCCTGGCACTCCCGCTGCGGCGAAGGGGAATTGGTCCGTGAACGGTTCTGGCTCGGTTTGGGCCTGGTAGTATATCCCGCAGCCGTTGTACGTGTCGCGAATTATTTTGGACAGCCTCTGCCCCGCGCTTATCACGAAGAAATTCCATCCTGCACAAGAGCCGCAAGAATCAAAGTTGCACATGAAACGGCCATTGCTCATCTCGGCTTTGTGCTTTCTAACGTATGCGCTGCTCCCTAACGAAAGTTGTTCTTCAGCGCCAAATGAAATCAGCCTGATGGTATGCCTATGCTTTTGCCTGGCAAGTTCCTTGCACATTCCCGCCAGTATGCCACATGCAATCGCATTGTCGTCTGCGCCAGGTGTCCCAGCCTGAGTATCGTGATGTGCGCCAAGATAAATGCATTGCTTGTCCTGTCCTGGTATTTCCGCAATCACATTTTGCGAAAAAGACGGCTCCATGCCTCCCTCCACAAGTAGCCTTGCGCCATCGGCATTGCGCCCAATCCATTTCCATGCGTCTTGAAATGCCACGCTTACTGTAGGCACGGAACCGTATTTTTTCACAAGACTTGGAAAAAGGCCATCTGCCAGCGGCGCTTCACCAGTGTGCCTGGTATCCACCATCAGAAGGAATGCTGGTTGTGCCTCCATTAGGCGACGATACTCATTCTCGCCACCTGGATGGGGGCCATAGTATATCACCGCCCTGCCCTTCAGGTGGCTTATATCAGGCATTTGATATCCTGTATGTCCATCAAAAAAAACTATGTCTCCTGCGATTTCCTTTCCGCCAGTTCCCACCGCGCTAGTGTACAATGAGCATGGATATTTCTCCCATTTGCCATCTACGTGAATCTTCAGGTATTCACGGCGGACATTTCGCATCATCACAGGAAACTCCTCTATTCTGCAATGCTTGGTCGCCTCAAGAAACCTATCCCGCAAGAAGTTGGCCGCCCTCTTCTCATTTTCGCTGCCAGCCAACCTGACGCCAATATCTTCAGTCAAAAAAGATATTGTGTCCATGATTTCACAAACATTAATGCCCATAGTCGCTCCGTGTTGAATCAACGTTTTATGATAATTCTGCTTGATATATTCGTCAAGGAATATAAATTCGCAACATATTTTGTCAACACTAACCCAAGGAGTCAAATCATTATGCGCATTAAATGTTTTTTGCTTTCTGTTGCTTTGTTTTTGGCGGCAATGGTCTATGCCGAGACACCTGTGTTAAAGGACATGATGCTGATTGTGCTTGCTGGGCAGTCAAACATGGCAGGCCGTGGCATTGTGGAACCGGAGGACAAGATTCCAATTCCAAACGTATATACGCTGGACAAGGAAAACAAATGGATACCATCCGTCGAGCCAACACATTTTGACAGGGTGACAGCAGGCACTTGCCTGGGGCGCACATTCGCCAGGAAACTCCATGAAAAATACCCTGACCGCCTCATAGGCATAATACCATGCGCAGTAGGCGGCTCACCAATAGAGACATGGAAGCCAGGCGCGGTATTCAAAAAGAAAGGCTATCAAGATGAACACCCGTATGATGACGCAATCAAGCGCATCAACATCGCCAAGGAGAATGGCCGTTTCGTGGCAGTACTCTGGCACCAGGGATGCAGCAACGCCCAGGGCAAGAGGGAGTTTGACGTGGCAAAGGAAAACTACCGCAAGAAACTGGAGGCGCTGATCGCCCGTTTCCGCAACGATGTGCCAGAATTGGCAAATGCACCATTCATAATTGGAAAACTCCGTTCCTTCAGGAAAGGCATGAAAATCGACCATGTTAACCAGGCCATTGACGAAGTGGTGAAGAACGTGAAAAACACCGCCTCCGTCAGCGAAGAGGGACTTGAGCCGAATGCGGACAAACTCCACTACAACAGAGCCAGCCTCATCATGTTCGGTGAACGCTATTACAAGGCGTTCGATGAATTATGCAGCAAGGGAGAGGCCAAGAATGGACCTGACCACGAATGCACCAGTTGGCTGGCATTCTCCGACCTAACCAAGAACAACACAAATCTTCTCCACAAGAACAGAGACGCCAAGGCACGAGACATTATGGTGCTCATAAGCCCCGCAAATTCTAAATACAAGTGGGTGGGGCTTGGCGGCGCAGATCCAGGCAAGACCGATGGGTGGCCATGCATGGGCGTCAACGAGGCTGGCTTCGCCTCGGTCATGAACAGCGGTGAAAAATGCACGGACAACAGCGGCGACCAGAAGGGAAAAACCACGCCTGTCATACTGAAGGAAATCCTTTCAAACTGCGGCAATATTGACGAGGCTTTGGAAAGGCTGAAACTCATTGCCAAGAACAATGAATACAGCCACAAGGACGCTGGCTCGATTTTCTTCTTCATGGACAAGGATGCCGCCTACATCGTGGAAATGACAGCCCATTTCATCACATCGCAGCGTTTCGACCACGGCTATGCCTACCGTGCAAACAGATGGCATAATCCAGGCATGGCCGCCTATGCATGCAGCACTATAAAGAGTTACCTCGGCAGTTCCAACAGGGAATATGAAGTTAGAACCACAATGAACGATATCCTGCAAAACAAGGGAAAATTCACAGTCGAGGACAGCCTCGGCATGGCCCGCATGTACAAGATGGATGACACACCCATTGACAGGCGCGTCTGCTCCAAGTACACCAACTCCGCCTGCACACTGGAAATCGACAGGGAATATCCTGCACAACTTTCCACAGCGTATGTGACACTTGGGCCGCCAAGAAACACAATCTACGTGCCAGTTCCAATATGCGCAATCAACGTCCATCCTAAGATGCTGTCCCAGGAATGGACCAAGGCAACCTGGAAGCGTTTTGATGAAAAAGGCGACAAAGGCGGCGAGGCAGATATCCCACAGGAATGGCTTGACTATGAAAACAAGTCCATGGCCGAATACCGCAATGCAAAGGAAAAGGCAAGGGCACTTCTAAAAGCAAATAAAGTCAAGGAGGCAGAAGCGCTGATGCAGGACGCAGTTATGAAAATCTGGGATGGAGCAACCAAACTGCTAATGTAAACACAGGAACACTGGACACTTGTCACTGGCAAATGCCCTACCCCAACTAATTCAAGGAGTCTTTATGCGCATAAGATATTTTTTGCTTTCGCTGCTTTTGTTCTTCACCGCAATGGCCGTTGCCGAGGATGGACCAGGCCATGAATGCACCAGTTGGATGGCATTCTCCGACCTGACAAAGAACAACACCAATCTCCTACACAAGAACAGGGATTCCAAGTCACGGGACGTTATTGTGCTGCTCAGCAACAAGAATGCCCGTTACAAATGGGTGGGGCTTGGAGGTGTCGCGCCTGGACAGGATGATGGCTGCCCCTGCATGGGCATAAATGAGGCAGGGCTTGCTGGAGTGATGAACAGCGGTGAAAAATGCACAGACAACAGCACCAATCCCAAAGGAAAGGACACGACCATCATCATGAAGGCAATCCTTGCCAACTGCAGCAACGTTGACGAAGCATTGGAGATGCTGAAGGATTTCGTCAAAGTCAACGACTACAATCATGGAGAAAGCGGCTCGATTTTCTTCTTCATGGACAAGAACGCCGCCTACATTGTGGAAATGACGGCCCATTTCATTTCATCGCTACGCTATGACAATGGCTATGCATTCCGCGCCAATATCTGGCGCAATCCAGGAATGGCCGCCTACTCGGTCGGCACAGTAAAAAGTTACCTTGACAGTTCAAACAGGGAATACGAGTTAAGGACCGCATTGAACAACACCCTGAAAGACAAGGGAAAACTAACTGTCGAGGACTTTCTGGAAATGTCCCGCATGTACAAGATGGATGAAACGCCCATCAATAGGCGTGTATGCTCAAAATACACCAATTCCAGCAGCACTCTTGAAATCGACAGGGAATATCCAGCACAAC
>JAFSTJ010000360.1 GCA_017450525.1 Victivallales bacterium
CCATTGCAGAATAACTGAATTGCCTTCTGGGCATAGCCGTTGCATGCTCTGCCGTGTGTGTTGAAAAGTCCAGTCCTGCCGCGGAAATGCAATGCGACTTGTTTTTCCTGTGGTATGTCTGGCTTGTTGAACTCTATGATTTGGGACTTGCCAGGGATGATTTCAAAAGACGCGGGATTGAGGGCAATGGAGCGTACAGGTGCTTCGCCCTGCCCGGAGGCATTGCCCAGCACGGCATCCGCCAGCAGACTGCGCTTGCACTGGCTCCAGGCGACCTCGCTTAATATCATGAAGCGCTCCTGCGTTGGATCAGGGATGTCACAGTCGCTCAAGGCCGCCTCAAAGCGGAAATATGTCTTTTCTGTGAGATGCTTTTTGCCGAAAAGCGCGGCTGGCAGGAATAGCTCTATGAGATAGCCATTGTCCGTGCGCACGGCGGCTATAAGGCTGCCCTGCAATTGTGCATTCTCTGGATGGATGGGCACCAGCTGAGGGCTGCTGCCCTCTGTCCCGAACACGGGCGGCATTGCCAGCAGCGCAACTTGTCCAGAACCCAGGCTGTTCCTGTCTGGCTCCAGTTCTGGCTCGTAGTCGATGTAGAGTTCCAGATGGTCGCTTTTCCAATTGTCCCGTGAGCTGTGGTTGGTGAAGAAAAGGTCATCCGTGATCAATGCCATTGCATACAGGCCTTCCTCGCGCCAGCCAGCAATGAATTTCCCGCCCAGGTTTCTACTGTCCTTCCAGGTGGCTGCACCCATCTTAACCTGCTCCAGATGGTCCCAGTGCATGGCATTGGGCACATGCCCCCAGTCAAGGATGCTGCCGTCAATGGTAATCCCAGGGTCGGGAATATAGGGAAGGATTCTCAATGCCGTCTTGTTTTCCGCTAACAATGCGCAACTCAAGACCAACAGTAACAGATATAGATGTTTCTTCACAATAATTCCTTTTCTGGGTGCATTATATATCAATTACTGCTTTCTGTCAGTATTCATCCCACCAGATCTTGCTGTTGGAGAAGTAGGATGACTTGTAGATGTTGTAGTCGGCGTTTGCCTCATGCTTGTTAGGCGCTGGGTTTGTCCTGATGGTTTCCACATGGCCGTCACCGAAGAGAATATTGACGCCGCCGTCGTGGCGTGGGTCCAGGTTGCCGCTGTCATTTGCCCCTGTGGCAAAGACCTGGCTGTAGTTCATGTATCCGCGCCTTTTGAGCTTTGCATTGTAAGTCTCGCCATTTACAACATAGCTTGACGGGTTCTTTATTATGATGCATTTTCCAGATATCGGGCGTGTTGCTGCCGACCTGTAGAGGAGGTGGTTGTGCCCGACCATGGAGTAGTACAGTGTGTTGTAGTAGTCTGTGATATTTGCCAGAACTCCAATGCTCTTAATGCCCAAAGTTGAGGTGGTGTCACCGTCGATTTCCTCGAATGCAGGGCAGACAATAACGCTGGACGGTATTTGGGCGACATACAGAAGTCTCTGCCAATAGCCCACATATTTGCCAGTTGCATCGTCCTTGACGGCGGCTGTATATGGGTATTGATCATCGTTGTCATTGGTGTACATAATAGTTCCAGTTGAAATCTGCTTGAAGTTGTTGACGCAGGAGATGGTTCTTGCTTTGGAACGTGCCTTGCTGAGCGCTGGCAGCAGCATTGCTGCGAGAATGGCGATAATCGCGATTACCACAAGCAGTTCAATTAGAGTGAATGCCTTTTTCATTTTCAATTCTCCATGATTTATTTGGTATGTTAAGACTGTTGCAATCCATTTGACAATAATTGTACCAAACAATTTGTGTTTCCGCAAGAATGGACATTAATTTTCCACAGATGTCCCATAACATTTTCTAGGACTTCTAGGACTTCTAGGAAAACCAGATGGTATCTAGCTTTTTCCTATAAGTCCTATAAGTCCTACTAAGTCCTATAAGTTCTACTAAGCCTAGAAAAAGTTATGGGATATCTTTGCATCTAAATTTAAATCCGCTCTTGAATTAAGCAAGTAATAAGGTATTGTACAAAACGCACGAAGACGTGTGCGCACCATTCCATGCGAAAACACCTTGGTGCCACCAGATACAGTCTTCACGAACACGCACCGTCAGTCCAAGCATTGAAGGACTTCTGCAAGTGGCCTTCTTTTCTCCATAAATACGAGTTGACATAGTGCCACTTTATGACTTCTTTGCCTACACAGCCACCTTTTGAAATCACGAAACATTTCACATAAGAAACTTGACATGAACAAACACTCGGCATTTATTTGGACGTTACTACTATATTTTGCAGCGGCATGTGCGGCGGAATTGAAGTTCATTCCCGTCTGGTCTGGAATGGAACTTCCGCCTGGCGTGGTAGAGAAAGGAAATGCCCTCTGCTTCGCATCAAGGGGCTGTGTGACATTCAAGGATCCGGCGATATATGCGGAGACAGGTTCCATCAGCATGGACTTCCAACTGAATTACGATCCGTCAGATGGCGCTCTTATAAAAGAAAACCTAGCCTGGCGCAATCAGACATTGTTCACAATTGAGCGCACGGACAAGATTTTTGCCCAGGGGTATATGACCATCAACGGAGGAAGGACCTCGATTTGCTTTGGAGTATTTCAAAAGGGAAAGCCTGCTCTTTTTGTCACGTCCGCCAAGTTCCAATTTGAAAAAGGCAAGACATACAGAGTCGTATTTGAATTCGGCAAAGAGGTATTAATCTATATTGATGGTCGGCAGGTCGTAGCAAATCCCAGGCCTTGGCGTGGATTGTTCGGCGAGACAGCACCCGCTTCCATTGCCTCATTTACCCTGGGAGCAAGTCAGATTGGGGGCATTGCCAACAACTGTAGCATAGGAAATATCCAAGTCATTTCCCGCAATCTTGGCAATGAGAGGATTTCCGTTCCAAAACTTGCGACACAGCCGCAAACTGCATCATTTGAAAACATAAGCGCCATTCTGAAAGATAAAGGAGTTGCCATTTGCGGGTTCTGCGATGCTGGAAAACTTCTGGAAAAAAGACAGGCAAAGGTAGCCCTGGCCTATTCTGACGATGGCATCTATTTCACAGCATACATCCCAACGGCAGATGGTGCTGCCCCACGCGCAATGGAAACCAAACATGACGGAGCGGTCTGGCGGGACGATGCTCTGGAAATCCGCATTCAGCCCAAAAACAAGGGACCTGTGCACGTGTTTATCGGAAACGCTGCTGGCACGTGCATGGATGGCATTCAGCCGCCAGGCAATATCAAAAACGCAGATTGGGCACCCAATCCGACATGGCATTTTTCTGCACGAAAAGGCGAGGACGCGTGGCAGGCTACGGGATTTATTCCATTCTCGTCCCTAGACTGCAAGGGTGCCCCACCGCCAGGAAGCACGTGGAAAGCAAGTTTCAGCATTGGACGCCCATCGGGTGCTGGTGCGACGCTGTCCCAAGCCAATGCCTCATGCTATCCTGACCCAGATGGTTTTCCAGAACTGCTCTTTACTGGCACAGTACAGTCATTGGGACTGGAGGACATCGGGGATTTTGCCACAGGGCATCCCCGTATGGCATTCCATGTAACACAGTCTCGTGAGCCAGTGGTTAGCATACAGGCTCGACTGCATGATGCAGCAGGCAGAGAAATTGACAACTGGCAGTTCCGCCTCAATGACCAACTTGACGCCGTGTACATGCCACCTGAATTGCCAGAGGGACTCTTTTCCATAATAATCCAGGGAAGCAACAGTCACGGCCTTGAACTGTTCAGGCGATTTTTCTGTTTCCGTACAGAAAAGAAAAGCTCTCTTAAGATACGGAACTATCCGTATCATCGTTATGCGGAGGTTCATCTGACCGCAAATTCAAATTTGAAGGGAAATGCTTCCATTACGGCACGTCTTTCATTAAACAAGGATGAAAGAACTATCGCCACGAAGCAGATTGAACTGAAAAAGACTTCGGGAAACGCCCTTGTCAGATTTGACACGGGAACACTGGAACCTGGAGAATATACTGTAAAAGCGGATATTGACGCAAAGGGACAGTTGGTGGAAACAGTGTCTGGCATCTTGAAGATTTTCCCCAAACCAGCGTGGTTTGACAACACCATTGCCATTGACCATAGTGTTCCGCCCCCCTGGAAGGAAATTGAGACTATTCCCAATGGAAACAAGGTGCTGCTCCGCGAGTATAAGTTTGATGATAAAGTGATGTTCCAGCAAATCATCAATCAGCAATCGAAAATGCTGCGCAAACCTCCAGTATTCAAATTGAAACTGGCAAACTCAAAGGAAATTGATCTGTCGCAGCTGCCAGCGGCCTCGAAAGAGCATCATCCAGACAAAGTCATACGCCAAAGCGCAATCATGTCGAGCAATGCTAAAATTACCCTGTCAGGCATCTTGGAATTCGACGGGTGCATGCGCTATGATTTACGTATCGAGCCTCCTAAAGATGGTTTGCTCGTTGAAAACCTCCTCCTCTCTATGGAATTAGAGCCATTCTGGGGAAACATGGTCGTTGCAGGAACGGGGACCAACCATGCAGTTGAAAAGATAAATGGCGTCAGGAAATACCCATTCCGTCCCTATAATTATCTGGGAGGAGACAATGGCGGCATTGCCTTATTTGTGGAAAGTGAGGAAAACTGGACACAGGAGGCCAAGGACGCCATTTGCATTGAGGCAGCACCCCAGAAGGGCAGTTCCATGACATTGCAAATGGTTTCCGGCAAGGGCGTCAGGCTGACACGACCTTTCACCTACACAATAGGCGCAATTGCCACACCTGTTCGTAAACACAACGGAAATTCCACCTATCTCACCCATTGGTCACGCTCACGAAACGAACAGCTTATTTTTGCGGAAAACATCACCTATCCCCCTTTGCCGGCATTGCCACAAGGAATGCTGGAACTATTGCTTAGGAAAACAGAGGACAATGCCTCGCCTGGCCCTATTGTCACATTGGAAATATCTGGCAAGGATATTTCGCTTCGAAATGACAATGGCATCTGGATATTCTCCTACGACAAAAAACTGCTTGCAAAAGTGCCAGGGCAAATCTGCTGCGAGTGTTTTGGATGTCTGCGCCTCTCCTGGAGTGAGACAACAGGATACCAAGCCTCCTTTGATGGCAATGAACTTTTCAAGGACATTCAACTTCCATGCCCAGAAAAAGCAGGCGCTATTCTGACGCTGGGTGTGAAAGATGCCTGGAAAAACAATGAGCAAACCTCTTTCCTGATAGACGCCTTGTGCCTTGCAAGGGAAGCCAGCTCCGAGACCAATGTGCTTCAGGACGAATATGACGAG
>JAFSTJ010000361.1 GCA_017450525.1 Victivallales bacterium
ATGGTGCGGCTGCAACTACTGGAGCCTCTGGCGCCGACGGAGCGGCGGCAACCACTTGAGCCTCTGGCGCCGACGGCGCGGCGGCAACCACTTGAGCCTCTGGCGCCGACGGTGCTGCGGCAACCACCTGAGCCTCTGGCGCCGACGGCGCGGCGGCAACTACCTGAGCCTCTGGCGCCGACGGTGCGGCGGCAACTACCTGAGCCTCTGGCGCCGACGGTGCGGCGGCAACTATTGGTGCCTCTGGCGCCGACGGTGCAGTTGCAACTGCTGGGGTCTCAGGGGCGGCCGCTGGAGCCATTGGAGTTGCGGTAGCCACTGGAGCCTCTGGCGCAATAGGAACTGCTGGAGCCTCTGGTGCTGTTGGTGCAGTGGAAACTACAGGCACCTCTGGCGCGATTGGAATAGCTTGAGCCTCTGGCGCAATAGGAACTGCTGGAGCTGCGATAACTACAGCCTCAGGAGCCGCGGGGACTTGACCCATTTGTCCCAAAGAAGGTCTAGCCTCTTGATGGACAGAATATTCTGGAACCGTCGTTGCCACTTGTGCAACAGGAGTTTCTGGCTCGACAGTAACAACTGGTGAATCAATAGTGACAACCGTGGCAAGTGTCTCAAGAGCAGCAGTAGCCATGGGTATTACAGGAGCAACAGTCATTGCGGGCGCTTCAATGGCGGCGCTTGCCATTGGCGTCAATGGAATGGCATTTGCAACTGGTGCATCCTGAGAAGTTGTCACTGGAGTGGCGACAGACGCCACTGGAGCGGATTCCACTGTGGGATTCACAGTGTCTGCAATTGCCGATGTTGTCGCAATCTGCAATGGTGCCTGCATTGTCTCAACAGGTACAGCCTGGATGCTGGCGCTGGATTGTTGTCCATTCTGGCCGATATTTTGCGGTTCGGCAGGTGAGGACTGGATGCTGGCTGCGGATTGTTGCCCATTCAAGTTGGCCTCACTTGACGAAGCCTGCTCGCTTGAGGCTGTCTGGTTCAAAACCTGGTCCTTCAACAATGTACCAGAAATATTCTCCAGCAGCAAATGCATCTCACTTGAGGCTTCCTCAATTTGAGCAGACATATTACGTGTATCAGCAAGTGCGTTACGGAAACGCTCAATCTGTTCGGTTGTGGGAGCAGTAGAAACCTGATTCTGAGGGGCTGCAGCATTTGCGTCATTTACCCCTAAAGGTGCGATGTAGCCAATGTCAGTTATCATTTGCGTTTTCCACGTTTTTCTTTCCAGTGAAGTCTTCCAACTCCACTTCTTGCCTATGTTCCTGTTCCTTAGCCTCTTCGGCAAGCCACATTGCCTTGTGCTCGGATATTTTCATTCGTTCCTTGGAGGCCTTGACGAAGCCAGTCCTGGCCACTTCTGCCTCGTCTTCCTTGGTTTTCAATTCAGCCTGCGCCAGGTTCACATTGTCCGCCTTAAGAGCGCCTTCCTCGTCGATTCGGGCCACGCCTTCCAGCACCCTGTCCAGTTCATCTCGTGTAATGGAGTGCCCCATTACAGCCTGATAAATCCTGTCCCTGCGCTCCTCCTTGGTGTCCTGGTACTGCTTCAGTTCGTCCTTTCGTTCCTGCAAGGCCTGCTCTGCCTGCCGCACCGCCTGCCTGGCAGCGGACAGCTCCGCGCTGGCGCGGTCTTCGCGCATGGTGCGGATTCTCAGCATACTTTGAAGCGCGTACGCCATGGCCTAGCTAACTGCCTCCTCCAGCATCTTCAAGGTCTCCTCGTAGGTATTCTTCTCGCGAAGTCCCTGCTTGAGGAACTTGTTCACTGCATCTATCTTCGCAATTGCCTCGTCTGTGTCCTTGTCAGCCCCTTTCTGGTATTCACCGATTTTCAGAAGCAACTCCACTTCCTGGTATTTCGCAAGAATTGTGCGCAGTTTTGCGGCGGCCTTCTTGTGTTCGGGGGTGATTATGGCATTCTGGCAACGGGAGATGGACTGCAAAATGTCTATTGCGGGATAGTGGTTCATCTGCGCCAGTTTTCTGGAGAGGATGATATGCCCATCCAGAATGGAGCGTGTCTCGTCCGCAATCGGTTCTGTCATGTCATCGCCTTCCACCAGGACGGTGTAGAGCGCCGTGATGGAACCTTTCGCGGAATTGCCTGCTCGCTCCATCAGCTTGGGCAGTTCAGAGAACACACTTGGCGGGAAACCGCGTCTGGTTGGCGGCTCGCCTGCCGCCAACCCAATCTCACGCTGAGCACGACCAAAACGAGTGACGGAATCCATCAGAAGCAATACCTTCATGCCCTGGTCGCGGAAACTCTCCGCTATAGCCGTGGCTACATACGCAGCCTTCAGACGTTCCATGGCACTGCGGTCAGATGTGGAACAGACCACAACTGACTTCTTCATGCCTTCCTCACCCAAATCCTTCTCAATGAATTCACGCACCTCACGCCCACGCTCGCCTATCAGCGCCATGACTGTGACCTCGGCTTCAGTATTGCGAACTATCTGCGCCATAAGCGTGGATTTACCACCACCAGCAGCCGCAAATATGCCCATACGCTGCCCCTCGCCGCAAGTCAACATGGCATCCAAAGAACGCAGACCTAGGGAAATGGGCTTGCTTATGACCGTGCGCTCCAGCGGATTCGGCGGGTCAGCATATACTGGATAATAGCCTTCAGGACGCAGGGGGCCTTTCTTGTCCGCATCCAGAGGGCGTCCCAAGCCATCCACCACACGCCCCAACAGGGAACGCCCTACGGGAACCATGTGCACGCGCCGCGTTGGAATCACCTCGGTCTGCGCGGAAATACCTATCATCTGGCCCAGCACAGTAAGCAATACCGCCTCCTTGGTGAAGCCCACCACCTCAGCCTGTATCTCATGATTCTCCCAGGGATTGCGCAAGATGCATATCTCGCCAATCTTGACGCCTGGCACAGCCGCCTTGATGATGGTACCCACGACCTGTATGACCTTGCCCTTCACGTCAATGGGACGCACATCCTCCGCCCCCCTGGCCAGGACCTCCATTATGTAGTCAAACGAATTGGGCACTTCAACCTTCCTTCGAGAAATGCTTCTTCAAAGAGGCCTCAATGGCTGCAAGTTGCGTCTCCACAGACGCATCCGCTATGCCTGCCTCTGTCTCTATCATACAGGCTGTCCCCTTCAAACGGGGATCCTCCTGCAAATCTATCTCATTCAGCAAGGGATATTCCGCAAGTATCTCATCCAAACGCTCGCGGACAACGGGGACCATGTCAGGGGCGACCTTGAGGGTAATCTGCCTCTGGTTGCGCACAACTGCATTCATTACCTTGTGCACTATCTGCATCACTAATTCCTTATCGCCAATCTCCATGATGCATTTTTTCAAGGACTTCATGACCACGTCCACCATCTTGTTCTCAACAGAGGCCATAAATGTGGCGCTTTCATCAAGAAGCTGCAGCTTTCGCTGTGAGATTTCGGCCTTTCCGTCCTCAAGTCCCTTGTCATATCCCTTCTTCTTTTCCTCCTCAAAGGCTTGCCTTGCAGCAACGCGGATGGTATCCGCCTCCGCCTCAGCCGCCTCGATGAGCTGCTGTGCTTGAAGCACTGCAGCCACCTCTTCAGCCTTGACCAGGCGCTTCGGGGTATGGATTTCAAAATCTTTTTTCTTTATGAGCAGCATAATTCGTATGCCTCAGGAAACTTCAATTTCAAAAGGTGCTTGACAAGTTCGATGTTCGATGTGTCGTTCAAGTCGAACTTGGAGAAATAAGGCAGATACCGAATGGCATCGGGATAAACGCCAGGATATTCAGCCTTGAGTTGGCGCACTTTGGCGCCATCCACTATTGTCTTCCAACTTTCAGCCTGGCCAAGCGCCTTCAGCCATAACTGAATCTTTTCCATCGTCTCCTTGTCAAGGAGATAAAGCCTGTTTTCAGGAAGAGAAAAATCCATCATTTCGCCTCCAGCAGCAAGATATGCCCGCACTCTTGGCCACATCTGTCTGTTGGCGATAAGTTCTCTAGCCTCGTTCAAATCCATGACAATCAGCCCTCCACCCATTTGCGTTCCGCACCCTTGCGGGATTCAAGATAGCGTTTCCATCGCCGTGAGCTTTCTGCCTTTCGCCCAACCATGGCGAGGGCCCGCGTCTCCAAAATGGCCTCCGCACGGGCTAGTTCCGCAGGAAAGTCCGCCATGCGCAGAACATGCAAGGCAGTTTCACCACGCCCCTCGGCAAGAAGCAACTCCGCCAGAGCAGCGGCGGACACGCCGTCCCTAGGTTCGTCCTCCACCAATGCCTCCATCAGCACTTTCGCCCGCGAGGGACGGCCATGCCTAACGAAAAGCCAGGCAGCGGTGAGCATGAATTGTCTGGATTCAGGCGTCATTGTTTCGGCACTTCATCCTTGAACACAGTTACTGCGATCTTCTCGTACTGAAGCCCCTCGATGGAATTCCTGACCAGACTCTTAATCTGCGGAATGAATGCCTCCACATCCGCATTCCAGCGGCTGCGAATTGCCACAGCAGCCGAACTGGGCAATGCATTCTTCGCAAAGGGGTCGTTTTCAGGCAACACAATGTGGACACGGGCGTCCAGGACGCCGTCTATCCCAGCAATTGTGCGGGACAAATCCTGCGCCAGGGCATCCATGAAGCGTATGCGTTCCTCCGTGGGAGAACTGATCATACCAGACTTCTTGAACACCTCGGATATTCCCATGTAATTTCTGCGGGGCAGCCCTTTGCTCTCCAGCAGATTGACAGCCTTGGCAAAGTCCTTGTTGTCAATGAGTACATTCCAGGTATTCTCTTCGCCCGCGACCTTGCGACAATCAATTCCCCCATCCAGCAATGTCGCTATGACCAGGTTGGCCTGTCTTTCCTCCAGCTGCGAATGCAAAGTAGTCTCAGTCTTGCATCCTGCAAGCAACAGGGCACACAAAGCCGTGTATTTCAGCAATCCCTTTCGTATCAACATTTTAAAAAGTCCTTGCTACTGGTTCTTGATGAGCGTCTGGATGGCGTTGCTTGTCTTGTCCGCAACCTTGCCCACGACTTCCTGTTGGAAAGACAATGTTGCAACCTCATACTGCAACTCGGTCAGATTACCAATGGTGACGCCGCCCTGCGCGTTCAACTCATTCAAGGCCTTGATGCGGTGCAGCAGCCCCTGATGATTCTCCTGCGCGGAACGCCATACGGCGGACATCTCGTCCACAAACGGCACGGCATCCACCTTCTCGACTTCTTCAACGCCCATCGCAGACTGGAACTTCGCCACGGCATCAGGGTTTGCCACTGGCGCAGTGCCATTAGCAACCTGTGCATTCGACGCAGTTCCTGTCAATTTGACGGAGCGTATCGCCTCCACTATTATTCCATCTGTCATTTTAGCAGATCCCTTGCTAATTGCGCAGCCGCTGAATCAGCCGTCTGATTGGCGGCTATTTGCAACGGCTCCTCGGCCTCCCTGCGCTTATCCATGCGCAGATAAGCCATCCCTTTGAACGCCTGCAACATTGCCGACTGCGGGAACTGCACCAGCCCCACATTGTCAATGTAGTCCACAGCCCCCTGGAAGTTCAAGGTGCTGATTAGAAAGATTGCCTTGACGGAGGCCAATGCCTCCTGGTCAGGGCGGTACAGATCCAATGCCGCCATTATCTTCAATGCGGACTGGAATCTGTTCCGCCCAATGGCCATTAGGGCAATATTCAACAACAAGCGTGCTTCTTCTGTCTTAAGCTCAAACATCAACGGAAGTTGGATGCAATTGAGTTGAGCGCATACGCCATGTTCTTCTGGATGTTGGTCATTGTTGTCAATGCCAGGTTCCAGGACTGCAAG
>JAFSTJ010000362.1 GCA_017450525.1 Victivallales bacterium
CCCCTTCACGCCAGACCGCACCCTGATGCTCTGGCCATACACCAGCACGGCGGACAAGCGCCTTGCGCTGGAAGACGAATACATACTCCTCCGCCAGGACAAGAATGCCGCAGGCAACGCAAAAATCGGTTTCTATACAGATGATGGATGGATTGCATACGTTAACAATGGCGTGGCTTTGGTCAAGTTTGTTGAACCGAGGCGATTCCTGCGCACGCCGATGGTTCACAATGGCATGGAAGTGGTCAAGTTTGTTGATGTGTATGACAGGAAGGCGCCTTATTCCGACAATGGCTGCAACGTGGAGGCCTACACATGCAAGACCTTCAGCGAGATCGAGACATTGTCACCTCTGCTGACACTGGCTCCTGGCGATACAATCGTGCACGATGAGTACTGGCAGGCAATCGCAGGACTTCCTGAAATCAAGAATTCCAGCGATGTCAAGAAATACCTGGAGCCCAAACTGTTTTACTGAGGCAAATGGCAAAACTCTACATCATAGCCACGCCCATTGGCAATCTGGCTGACGTGTCACAGCGCACTGTGGAGACGCTGAAGTCGGTATATGCCCTTGCCTGCGAAGACACGCGTCACACTGGCAATCTGCTGCAACTGCTGGGAATACCGCGTCCACCAGTCGTGTTCTCCAACCACGAGTACAATGAGCGTGGTGTGGCAGGAAAAATCGTCGCGTTGCTGGACCAGGGGCATGACGTGGGCATTTGCAGCGACGCAGGCTATCCGCTCATCAGCGACCCAGGCTTTCCAGCAGTGCGGGCGGCAATCCAGGCAGGGCATGAAATTGTGCCCATACCAGGAGCCAGTGCCGTGCCTCTTGCGCTGATAATGTCGGGTCTGCCATGTACATCCTACACATTCAAGGGCTTTCCGCCCAAGAAGCCAGGCGCTCTGCGCAGGTTTTTGGAACAAGAGGTCGCCATGCCACACACGCTGGTATTCTACGAATCGCCGTTCCGTGTGGGCAAGTTTCTGGAAGAAGCGGCGCAGGTGTATGGCGAGCGGCAGGCGGCCGTCTGCAGTGAATTGACCAAGCAATTCGAGCGCTGCCATAGAGGCACCCTGCCGCAATTGGCGAAGGAATTCGCTGAAGGCAAGCAGAAAGGCGAATTCGTAATCGTAATAGACGGCAACCACGACAAGAAACACAAGAACGAAGAGGAAAACGAGGATGCAATACCTGAAGATGCTGCCCTACCAGGTGCGTGAGGCAATCAAGAACAACACGCCTGTTGCCTTGCCGCTAGGCGTGATTGAGTACCATGCGGAACATCTGCCGCTGGGCACGGACTGCTTCACCTGCATCGAGGCAATACGCCGCGTGGAAGAAAGACACCCAGAACTGGTGGTGCTGCCGCCATTCTACTATGGCTGTGCCTCGCTTGCCGTGGCAAGTCCTGAATCAAAGGGCACCGTGCATGTGGACGGTGCACACATTATTCCTGTGGCGGAGGACATTTTCCGCGGCCTGCTCCGCGTGGGATTCCGCAACATACATGCCTTCATTGCGCATCAGACCGAGGAATTCACCCAGGGCATGCCAACTGACCTGACATTCCGCTTTGCGGGCAGGCATGTAATCTTCGAGTGGCTGGAAAAGGAAACTGGCGAAGGCTGGTGGGGCACGGAGAAATTTGCCTCATACTATTCTGGCAGCAACAACCCCTTTGCCTGGATACAAGTGCATCCAATCCGCTGCGGCGAAAATGGCAAGAAGGTCAAAGGGGATCACGCTGGCAGAACAGAAACCAGCGAGGTAATGAAAATGTATCCGGAACTGGTGGAACTGGACAGGATAGACGGCTCGCTCTGGTTCGCACGCGAAGGAAAGAACGCCACCGCCGAATTCGGGGACTTCGCGCTGGAATGCGCGGCTTTGGACATAGAGGAACTACTTTTCAAAACAGGAGAAGCAAAATGAAGATATTGCTAATGGGTGGAACTGGCTGGCTTGGGCATAACATCGCCAAGCAACTACTTGCGCAGGGCGAAAATGTCACGATTCTTACGCGTGGCAAAAAACAGACCTTTGCAAACGAAATGCCACAGGGCATTGAGACCATCGTTGCCGACAAGTCGGACGAGGCCGCAATGGCGCAGATACTGAAGGCTGGATATACGCACATCCTTGACACGGTGCCATCTGTCGCATCCATCAACAACGTGAAGAAATACGCCTGCAATCTGCATCACTACATCCATTGCAGTTCAACAGGCGGCTATGCACCGCTCCCATTCGTGCCATGCGATGAAACGGCACCCTACGGCGGCTTTGTCAACACCAGCGGTTGGGCTCAGAAACGCATTGTGGACAATCTGGTGCTGAACAGCTTCCTAGAGGAAGCCTTCCCTGCCACGGTCATACGCCCATGCTACATCACGGGACCTGGCATGCTGCCGCTGGACAACCTGGGCGGACGTCGCCAGGACTTCATCAAGGACATTTTGGATGAGAAGACACTTGACCTTCCAAATGATGGGCAGGCCCTGCTCCAGCCTATACATGTGGAAGATTTGGCAACATCCTTCCTGCTTGCAATGGCAAATCCATGTAGCAAGGGACAGGTCTATAACATCTGCCTGGCACACGCCGTGCATATCAACACATTCATCGAACTGAATGCAGCGGCGCTAGGCAAGAAAGCCCACATCAACCTGATGCCACTGGAGGAAATGCTGGAGAAATACAAGGGCAATATCAATGAAACAGGCTTGCGTTTCTTTGCCTGCGACATGTGCTTCTCCATTGAAAAGGCACGCTGCCAACTGGGCTACAATCCAAAGCACACTCCAGAGGACGCCATACAGGAAACCGCCATTTGGGCTGCCAAATTACAAGGGCTGATTTAAAACGCAAAGCAATATTTTAACGCAGAGGCGCGGAGGCGCAGAGACGCAGAGACGCAGAGACGCAGAGATTTATTTTGCTTTCGCTCTGTTCCCCAGGAG
>JAFSTJ010000363.1 GCA_017450525.1 Victivallales bacterium
AGCCAGCGCGTCCCGCGCTGGGGTTCTTTCCAGCGCGGGACGCGCTGGCTACATGGCTTTGCACAGGAGAGAACCGCAGCGTCGCGGCTTTCATTACCTACCCTCTTGAGGAACACAGCATTTGGCAAAAATCCAGTCTGAAAATTGTTTTTCATTGGGAAAACACTATATTCCGCCCAACTTAAAGCCACATTCATAATACAAGAGGATAAACTTGGTCATGAAGCACATCATCATCCTTCTATTCACGGTGTTTTTGGTTTATGCAGGAAACAATCTGGTTCCCAATCCTTCATTTCAGTTGAATGACAAGGGGGGCATACAGGACTGGGGCAATCCCAAGGCTCTCCCTAATCATGTCACAGTCAAGGACTCGGCACTTCATATTGAGCTTCCAGCATTCAAGGGCTTCAAATTGGATTCAAAGATCATCCAGCTCAACCAAGAGAAGCCAATCCCATTGAGATACAGCCTTGACTTCAAAGGAGAGAGCTTCCCATATGACTGGCATCATGGCATTCTTCTTGACAAACTTGAATACATGGATGGCACGAAGGCCCCCTGGTCCCAGACGCATTTCATATTCCGCAGCCGTTCAAAAAGCTGGTGCACAGAGACTTTCACCATGAGGCCGCCCAAGCCCATAAAGTCCTTCCGCGTCTCATTGCTTTTCACCAGCGCACTGCCAGCAGATTTCTGGCTGAAGAACATATCAGTCACGGAAGAACCGAATGCATTCAGCACACCAGACTGGCAGGACAATTTCGGCAAGCATCCAACAAATCTCGTGCCCAATCCTGGCTTTGAAATCGTAAAGGACGGCGAAGTGAAAAACTGGGTCAAATTCTCGGAATTCCACCCGCTTAACGCAGGCCTTAAGCAAAATCTGGACATGGAATTGGACAAGGCAACTCCCCGCAGCGGGACATATTCACTGAAGCTCTCCAATTCAAAGGACAGCCTCAGCGGCGCGGCAAGCACAATCCTCTCCGTAATCGACCACACGCGCCACTTCACATTCTCCGCTTATGTCAAAGCGGAAAACGCGACTGGCAACACTTATATCGAGGCTTTGTTCTACAGCCAGTGGGCGCCAATGGGCATAGGCAGCAATGCAGGGGACTTCATAAACAGAATCTACAGCAGGATGGACCTGGTGGGCGCATATCAATCCGAAATGACCAGCGGCACCCACGGCTGGAAGCAGCTGTCCGTGAGCATGCAGCCGCCACCAAGTGCGACACATGTATGCTTTAAATTACATACAAACGACAACTGCGGCAGTGTGTGGTTCGATGACCTGATGTTCGACGGCTTTGGCGATGCCGTCCTGGAGCCGATTGTCAACCAGGCAGGGTATCAATCAAAGGGAACAAAAAAGGTCTATTTGCGCAGCAGTCTGCCTGACACAGGGGGGACTTATGCCCTCTACGATGCCAAGAGCAGGAAAATATTGTCCAAGAGCCTGAAATACAAGGGGCCTGATGAATGGGCAAGACAGGAATTCGAGGCTGACTTCTCTGAGATAACTACTTGTGGTGACTATTCGCTTCAATTCCAAGTAGGCAAGGATGAAATCAAAACAGAGGTGTTTAGAATCCGCGATGACTTCTATGCCGATTTGCTTGAGAAAAGCCGCTCGTTCATGTTCCATAGCAGGTGCGGTTTCGATATTCCAGGCTTTCACAAGGCCTGCCATCTGGACGATGGGCAGTTGCGCTCCAAAACCAATCTTCTCAATGGCGGCAAGGTCACGGGACACCACGACTGTTCAGGAGGCTGGCATGATGCGGGTGACTATGACAAATTCCCCGTGGCGGCCGCACCAGTTGTCACAAGCCTGGCCCGTGCTGGAGTACAGTTCAATTCAGCAGCGCTGCTGGACGAGGCAAAGTGGGGCGCGGACTGGCTCTGCAAAGTCGCCACTCCCACAGGCATCTACTACAAGATAGAGCGCATGTCACCCAACGGCAGCGTAGTGATTGACCTGTGCCGCCCCGAATCGGAAACCGACAATATACCAGGCAATGAAGACGACCGTGTCGCCATAGGGCCAGGGCATGACATCATCTGCGCCTGGGCAATACTGGAATACGCATTGACGGAAAAATCGCCCGAAGTCCGCAAGAAATATGTTGAAACAGCATTGATGCTTTACAATGACTTTATAAACTGCGAACCAAAGATGAAGCGGGCTCAAACCCATGAGTATTACAATGCCATGATAGCGATGATAAACTTCGCACTCCATAAAATCACGGGAGACAAGTCCCGTTTTGACAAGGGCGTTGAATATTTCAGCAAGATGCTGGACATAGCGGAGGAACGCATGGACAAAAAGGATTTCAGCGGCTGGAAAGACGAGTACACCTACGCCCTGGGCTGGGCGATAACATCTCTGGAACTGGTAATGGAATATCCGCAATTTCCTATCAAGGACAGATGCCTCAAGGACGTAAAAAGAGTGCTGGATGAATTTGTACTCCCCGCGCAAAAGGACTATTCATACGGCAACATAGATTTCCGCAAATGGAAACTGCCTGGCGGGCATGGGCACGCCTCCATAACACAACTTGCAAATGCCACTCTCCTGGCAAGGGCAGCCACTGTATTCAAGG